>CAZKAI010000010.1:0-2209 GCA_964550565.1 uncultured Pirellulales bacterium | reverse complement strand
TGTTTGATAAAACAGGTTCATGGATTGATGATCGCCTGTATATCGGCACTGTAACTCAATCCGGCTTTAACAGTACACTTTTATTATCGACCAAAGGACAGAAAAGAAAAATTGATAATTGGTGGTATTTCGAAAAAGAAGGCAGAAAGCTGCTGTTTACGATAACTTGTGATTACAGCTCCTCCCTCCATCAACTTCAATATTATGAATATGATGGGAATGCGCTTAATTATATCCAGGAGTTTCAGCTTGATGATGAACATTATATTGGCAGGGAATATGCTTTCGGAATGGACAAAGACAGTTTTTATCTATGGATTATAAATGCCCCGCGGTTGTCTTCCTCTCCGGATATTACCGATGAAAGGTCAAATAACCAGCTCCGTTTGGCAATGGTGTCATTAAATGGATTATTGGAGTGGAAATATACATATCATGGGGGACATCTGAGTTCATTATATGTGAATCCCTCATGTGCTTCTGCTGTGAGACTTTCGGAAGGAAAAGATGTCATAAGTGAAAAGAACGAGGAATTATTTGCTTTATCAGGAAGCACTGTCAATTACCGCCAGCTTACCAAAGATGGCAAATTTTATAATGGTCTCGCTTATGTGGAAAACCTTGATGCGTGGGCAGTAGTGACATGGCAAGAAGATACCAAGGACCAATGTGTTACATTTTTGAACAGACATCTGGGAATGCTGGGCAAGATCAAAATACCAGCCTTAAAAAAAGCAGGATTTCTGCATGATTTCCACTTGATTTATGCGGATGATAAGCTCTATCTGATTGTATTTATTGGCGATAAGAAAGATTCTGTATTCCTGCAGGAGGTTGATTATTCCCCTTTCTATTCAAAAACAAGCATGATTTCATCACAAGAATGACGGTTGAATATGTGGAAATCCCGTGCGGCAGTAATGGAATAGAGGGATATACCCAGATTGTAAAATCCATTTATCAGCGGGGGACTCCGGCGGATTCATCGTTGTCTGGCGGCAGTTTTTCGGATATGTCCGCAATGGCTAATTCGATTTCCAGCAGCTTCCGCTGAATGTGGCAGTAATGCTTGTACAGAAGATGGATTATAAAAGTCATACCGGCCGTCAACACCCCGAAAAATCCGATAAAGAGAAATATACAGACCATCCCGATAATCCAGAAGTCCGGCCCCATGGAAGCATTGATTTGACTTTGGGACAGCTCATATAATTTGGGAAGGACAAAAATCAAAAAGGTCCACAGGCAGATAAAAAAGCCCGATAGAATCACGCCCCCCAGCACGACCGGCATGACGCTGCCGAATCGAACGGTGCCGCGGATGGCGGAAACCCCAATCAGGATAGTATAAAAGACAACGCACAGCAGCAGGCTGCCCATGCCGACTTTGATGAAGACTTCCACATCGTGATGCATTGGCTCGCATAATTCGTGAATCAGGGAAATCGCGAATGCGATTCCGCCCAGCGCTGCCAGACCGCAGAGCAGCCGCCATATCCAGTGCATTTTTCTGTGAATCATCCTGCGAAGGCTCCTTTCATACTGATTGTGTGCCTGATTATCGATGTCGTCCTGTGCCAGCAGGTGATTTCGTAATGTGTGTTTTTCATTTTTCATTATGCATCTCTTTTTCAATCTGTATTTTCAGGTTTTGTTTGGCGTAAAACAATCTGGATTTGACCGTACCGACGGAGGTGTTAGTAATCGCCGCAATAGCTTCCAGCGGCAGCTCTTCCAGAAAATGTAGCGTCAGCACTTCACGATGCGGCGGCGATAATTGCCCGAGGGCATAATGAACAAGCTGTACGTTTTCAAGCAGAATTGATTCTGCATCGTCGGGGATATCCGGCATAAGGTCATCCTGCTGAAACCGCAGGATGTCGGCATATTTGCCGCGACGGTAATCCATGATGGTGTTCCGGGCGATGTGGTACAGCCATACGGTCAGCAGTCGCGGGTCTCTAAGCCGGTCGATGGATCGCAGCACCTTCAGCCAGGTGTCCTGCAGGATGTTCCATGCATCCTGTTCGTTGCCGACCAGCCTGCGAATGTAATACAGCAGCCGTTTTTCATAGAGCCGGACCAGGTCCTCGAGGGCCTGCCTGTCACCCTGCTGACACCGCACAATCAGCAGTTCATCCTGGATTAGTTGTTTATTCAGCCTCAACCATCATACTCCTGTCGCCGGATATATAGTCGTATCATACGG
>CAZKAI010000009.1:25400-56286 GCA_964550565.1 uncultured Pirellulales bacterium | reverse complement strand
CCGAACAGGTCTATCAATGGCTGAATGATATGCCCAATGACTCGATTTACGATGGTAACCGCCTCGCCCAGCCGGACGAAGTCGCTAATTACACCACCGGCGACGGCGTCGAAAAAGCCATCACTATGGCCAACATCCTCTGTGCCCGGAACCCGAAAAAAACAATCCAACTCGACATCGCAGGCCCTAAAGTGATCTTGGTCGATGAAGGTAAAGAATACGCATTTACTTCGGCCAAGAATTTCCAGAAGAAACTAACCTTAATCCAAAACACACAGGAAGGATAATAAGAAGGAGTTATAAAATGCCGTCCAACAAAAGAAGTAAAACCAACAGGTGGAAATGCCTGGTTTTAGTACCCATGCTCATTCTGGTTCATGGCTGTCTTGATTTCGGTGATGATTTCGAGACAACATCACCTACCGAACAACAAGTATCCGGTTGCAGAAAAGCGATGTATATCAATACGTCAGTGAATATCACTCCGTTAGGACTTTACTATGCAGGTTCCGGAATCGATGATGCCGTCTGGTTTAAATTTAGAACTGATACTGTTGATGTATTACAGATTTTTGACACATCAGTTGTGGATACTTCCAAATTTCAAAACGGATTCACACTAAATACTATAAAAAACGTAAAATGGTGGGATGTCAAAAACAAAGACTTGCTGGGCGGTCAGGTGTCATTGCCAAACGCTAAATACATGAATGTAGGGATCGAAAAAATAGAAAAAGGATATACTGTTTATATTATGTGGTTTGAAACGTAATCCAGACTGACAAATCACTATCACAACTATATGATTGCCCTGCAAATAATCAATCCGCACTGGATTAAAGGAAGCAAAGATGACCCGGAGGACCAATGCTCTCATGGAGCTATCCAGTTTTCTGTAGATTCTACGGTATATATCAGTCCCGCCGATGGCGACTGGTCCACCAGTGCCGCAGGCCTGTTCCTGCTCCGTACCATAGATTCCGACCACACGCCGGAAAATTCTGTGGCAGAGAATAATTTTCTTATCCCCTGCTGCGGTCATTGTGTATGGCCCGCTGAAAACCATCGATACGCCTGTTCCATTTTGGGATGCAATACCGGCATCAATCCGGAATTGCACCACAGCGGCGGAAAAGTGCATCTGAAGCTGCATGAAAAAGAATCCATCATCGATTTAAAAGCGTGGGTGCTCGCAGTGCTGGGCTTCATTCAACAAGTCGAATCCTTTTATAAACACTGCGCCCCAAAAGCTGCAATCCAGGAAGACCTCGACCGCCAGGGCTGGGACGCCTTCTGGCAGGAATGGCAGCAACGCAAAAAACATGCAGAAGTAATATTGAAAAATAGATAGAGCTAAGGATATCTATGATTAATTCCAACAATTATATCACCTCAACCTGGTACTGGTGGGAATCGCGGCGATGGCGATACAATTGTGCTCTTATCGTCGCCGGCATCATGGCGTTTACCTGTTATGCTGCCATGGGTTCATTTTATGCAGACAGAATCCCCGATTTCGAAATCACTTTATTCACAATCGCATTTCAGGCCATCGTTTACCTGGTCATGATGGTCATCGCCAACATCCTGTACTTTGCCGGCCCCGTCTCAGAGAAATTAATCAGACCCGCCAATCCTGTGAGGTACAGGCAAATCACCTTTGCCCTGGGCTATTGGCTTTCGGTCCTGCTGCCGTTTACGATTCCTGCGATGCTTTTAATTTGTGTGATTTTTCAGCCTTCTGCGTAAAGGCTTTAAAAACCAATTATCCATGGCATAAAACGTGATGAATTGATTTCATCACATTTCACTATAGTCCCGAACCCAGCCCTGTTAAGCTGGGCAATTGTCTTTCTTGTCCACCCTGGCCGACAAACCCGGCAGCAATTCCGGGTGGTCAAGCTGTTCGAGCGTCTGGCGGATAAATTCCTTCCAGTGCGGCAGGCGGTGCGTTCGCCGCTGTAAGATAATATTCCGCAAGGTCTTATAGCTCATACACCACATCCGCGTCTGCAAGAACCCTTCCGGCAACCGTTTTTTCACCGCGATCAAATCATTAGCCTTGGCCGCCTCATAAATCCACTGCAGCGTCTCGGGCGAGCAGCTTTCCGGCTCGAAATTATCCTTCAAAAACTTCTGAACCGCCTTTTCATCATGGATATCAATGCTCAGCAATTCCTGGGTCAGCGTATGCATGGTGCTTTCGGACTGCTTGGTCGAAAGCCGGAACGTGTCGGCCTCCTGCCAGAAATACCGCGGCCCGCACACATCCAGCCACACCACAATGCTTTCCAGAAACTTATTATGCCCGCCGTCCTTGTCGGCCAGCTTCTCAGCGACCACCGACATCTTGTCCGGACATTGCTTTTTATTATGTGCAAGCCCAATCAGCGCCGGCTTATAGCCCGCCTCCTGAATTTTTTTCACATTCAAATATATACTATCCATTAACTCTCCTTTGGACCGTCAATCAAACAATAGGCCCATCACTGTAAAAAATTGCCTGCAAAAGTCAAAAACAAAATCCCAGACACGCCGGAATGCCCTTAGAAGGCGATGCAAAAAGACTTGAATTCCGGCCTTGTGGAAACCTTTCGGATGCGGTATGATGCTGGACTATGCGAATTCCTCTGACAAAATATGGTTTACCGCAAGTCGCGGTCATCCCGCTGGCCCTGGCCGCGGCAATGGTCATCTATTGGCTGATTGCCAGATACTGTTTTGCCTCATCAGTCTGGCAAAGCAAAGGTCTGACTTTAGCCTGCGTCTGGCTGCCGGAACTCATCCTTTTTATTGTACTGGCATGGGCATTATCGTTTTTCCGCGACCCCTACCGCGTCATTCCGGTTGACCCCAAAGTGATGTTCTCCCCGGCGGATGGAACCATTACGGATATAGAAATAGTGGAAAACGACCCCGCATTCCCCCATAAGGCGATGCGAATCGGCATCTTTCTGAGCATTTTCAACGTCCACATCAACCGCGCCCCCTGTGCGGCCCGCGTGGGCGAAATCAAATACAAACCCGGCCAGTTCAAAAACGCCATGAGCCCCACCAGCGGCCGCGTCAACGAATCCAACGATGTGCGGATGACCCGTCTGGACGAGCCTAAAGACGAAATCATGGTCCGACAGATTTCCGGCGCCATCGCCCGCCGCATCGTCTGCGAACCCAAGACCGGAGACAGCCTCGCCCAGGGCCAGCAATTCGGCATGCTCAAATTCGGCTCACGAACGGAACTATACGTCCCCATCCGGGACAACCTCAAATGCCAGGTCCAACTCGGCGACAAAGTCCAGGCCGGCCTGACGGTATTGGTGAGATACGAATGAACGGAAACGAACAACCCAGGAAAAAACGGTTTTTCTTTCGCCGCAACAGACCCCGACGTCTGCAATACATCACCCTGCTGCCGTCGCTGGTCACATTGATTAACGGCGTCTGCGGTTTCGCCGCCATCGGCATGGCCGCCAAAGGCTCCGAACACTTCGCCGCCGCCGGCCTGATGCTCTACGCCGCGATGGTTGCCGACATGCTCGACGGCCGACTGGCCCGCATGAGCCACTCCACCTCCAGCTTTGGCGGACAGCTCGACAGCCTCTGCGACATGCTCAGCTTCGGCGCGGCCCCAGCATTTTTAACCTTTAAATTGCTGATGGGTACCCTGCCGATTATCCTGTCGCCGTCCATCAAGCTGATGGGTGATTTCGTCGAACGTCTCATCTGGCTGGCCGCCGCCGTGTACTTGTGCTGTGCCGCGGTTCGCCTGGCGCGATTCAATGTCGAAAACGTTGAAGATGAAACCGCTCACATGAGCTTTTCCGGCCTGCCAACACCTGCCGCCGCCGGAGTCCTGGCCAGCCTGATTATCCTCTATCAGCATCTGATCAGCGACGCCGCCAAAGACACGGTTCTTTTCGAAGCGGGACGCTGGCTGATTATCCACACGCTGCCCTTTATCACCATCGGTCTGGCCGCGCTTATGGTCAGCCGCATTCGCTACCCGCATGTGGTCAACCAGTATCTCCGCGGCAAAAAACCCATCACGCACCTGGTCTGGGCCGGCGTCTTATTCGGCGTCATCTTCCTGTGCGGCCTGCAGGTGGCAATGGCCATTGCCTTTGTCGGATTCGCCTCCACCGGCTTTGTCCGCTGGCTGTGGTATCATACATTTATCGGCAGGCTCTTCGGACGAAAACTCCAGCACCCCGTCGGCCCGCATCAACATGTAGTATGAACCGCAGAGCACCCCAATCTTCTCCGCCAAATACCACGGCGAATTGCTCTGTCTATATCCACATCCCGTTTTGCACCCGCAAGTGCCGCTACTGTGCATTTTATTCGATTACCGCCGACGGCCAGCAGCAGCAGGATTATTTGAATGCTATCCGTCGAGAATTGGAGAGGTATTCGCCCTGGCCGTCTTTTTCCACTGTCTTTCTCGGAGGCGGCTCGCCCTCGGCCATGCAACGGGATTTGCTCTATGCCCTGCTCGACTGGATTACCCCACAGGCCCAACCCGACGCGGAAATAACCATGGAAGTCAATCCCCGTCAGACTGACGCTGACTTCTTTGACCAAATCCGCCGGAAAGGTATCAACCGCATCTCCATCGGCGCCCAGTCTTTCAATCCCAAAGAACTGACATTTCTGGGACGAATCCATGATGTTCAGGATATCGTTCAATGCGTCCATGACGCCCGGGCCGCAGGTTTCGACAATATCGGGCTGGACTTGATCTTCGCCATCCCCGGCTCAACCTTATCCGACTGGAAAGACTCGCTGGACAAAGCCATTGCCCTCCAGCCCCGGCATATCTCCGCCTACAGTCTGACCTACGAAGGCGACACGCCGCTGGTACGCGACACCGCCGCCGGCCAAATCACCCCCATCAGCGATGAACTGGATCGCCGGATGTACGAATTAACCATCGACACCCTCGCCGCCGCAGGCTTTCAGCAATATGAAATCTCCAACTTCGCCCGCCCCGGCTTCGAATGCCGCCATAACCTCCGCTACTGGAAAAACCTACCCTATATCGGCCTTGGCCCCGCGGCGGCAAGCTGGTTTCGAGGCAAGCGGACCGAAAATATCCCCGATCTGCAGCAGTATATTGCCGCTATAGAACGCCGTCAATTTGCCTATAAAAGCGATCACGCGCCGACTCCCGAAGAATTCGCCTGTGAAACAGCCGTTTTAAACCTTCGGACCCGAACCGGCATAGAACCTGTGGAATTTCAGCAGCAAACCGGGTATGATATCGCCGCCTTGTTTGCCGCCCCGATTACTGAGCATCTGCACCAGGCTCATCTGGAATGGCACAAGGGATGTTTACGGCTGACACGCAGCGCCCTGGGTATCGCCGATACCGTCCTGTGCGATTTCGCGGCTGTATAAAAGCAAAACCTTTTCCGCATCGCGGACAAATAGAGTGAAAGTTGTATAAAATGATTAATAACCTTGAATTGCCCTTTATAACCAGCGACCTCGGCCTCGTCACCGGCGTCATCAAGCAGCGGCCCGAAGATTTCTGCGTCGAGGAAGTCCCGCTCTATGAACCCTGCGGCGAGGGCACCCACGTTTACGCCTTCATCGAAAAACAGCAGTTGACCACCCACGACGCGGTGGCGCGAATGGCCGCTGCTCTCGGTGTCCGCCGGGCCGATATCGGTTACGCCGGACGCAAAGACGCCCAGGCCATCACCCGCCAGTGGATTTCCATCGAGCACATTGACCCCGACAAGCTGATGACCCTCGATTGCCCGCAGATTAAAGTCCTCAAAATCGGCCGGCACGGGAACAAACTCAGAGTCGGCCACCTGTCGGCCAATAAATTCATGATTCGGATGCGAAACCTGTCCGTCTCCGCCAAACAGGCCGAAGAAATCGCCCAGGCAATCATGGAAGTGCTCATCCGCCGGGGTGTACCAAATTATTTCGGCCCGCAGCGTTTTGGCGGCCGTTCCGACAGCGGCAGACTCGGTGAGATGCTGATTAAGAACGATACAACCGAATTCTGCCGACTCTTCCTCGGCGATGCCGACAATGAAACCGACAAACGCTTCATCGAAGCCCGTCAGTTGTACGAACAGGGCAATTACGAACAGGCCCTCGAATGCTGGCCCAAGGCTTTCCACGACCATCGCCGGATGCTCAAGGAATTAGTCCGCACCAAAGGCAATTTCAAACGGGCCAGCCGCGCCCTCGATGATGCGATGAAAAACCTGCTGGTCTCCGCGTGGCAATCGGCCCTGTTTAACGAAGTCCTTGCGGCACGCATGCCCCATATTGATATGGTTCTGCTGGGCGATATGGCCATGAAGCATGACAACGGCGCCTGCTTCAAGGTCGAACAGCCGGATGTCGAACAGCCTCGCTGCCAGACCTTTGAAATCAGCCCCACCGGCCCGCTTCTGGGGATGCGAACCGCACGCCTGACCGATGCCGCCGGCGAGATTGAAAATCCGATTCTCGATCGTGAAATCCTCACCGAAGACGACCTGCGCCGCATCAAAAACTTCGGCGCTCGCGGCGGACGCCGTGCACTGCGGTTCCAGCCGCGTGATGTTCATATCTCCAGCGGCACCGACATTCGCGGCGACTATCTCGAACTGGCTTTCGAACTGGACAGCGGCTGTTACGCAACCACCCTGCTCCGCGAAATCACTAAGACCGATATCACATAGGACACCCCATGACCACGATCACTCGACAGCACGGAATGATTCGTACCGCAGCCATCTGGCTGCAGGCGATACGCGTGTTTTCGCTGACCGCCTCAATGATTCCCGTCCTGCTTGGTGCGGCATGGGCGGCCTATGAAGGAACTTCCGCCGACTGGCGACTGATGCCGCTGATTGTCATTGCATCCTTATCCATTCATGCCGCCACCAACCTCGTCAGTGAGTATTTCGATTACATCAAAAACGTTGATAAAGATTACACCTTCGGCGGAAGCCGGGTCATCGTCGAGGGCAAATTATCGGCGCGTCAAACCCTGCTTGGCGGATTATTTTTATTCGCCCTGACCGCCGCTATCGGCCTGATATTTATTTATCTTCGCGGCTGGCCCATCCTGATGCTGGGCGTCATCGGTATGATGGGCGGAATTTTCTACACCGCAACCCCCGTCGGCTACAAATACTTCGGCCTTGGCGACCTGATGGTCTTCATCCTCATGGGCCCGCTGATGGTCATCGGCTCCTACTTCGTCCTGACCGGCACATACAATCACAATGTATTGCTGGTCTCCCTGCCGGTTGGCTGTCTCGTTGCAGCTATCCTCAGCGGCAACAATCTCCGCGACATCCTCCACGACACGCAGGCCGGTATCACTACCACCGCAGGCCTGCTGGGACATCGCTTCGCACGACTCGAATATTCCATCCTGGATATGACTGCTTATCTCATTGTGGCTTTATTATGCATCCTTGGTACGCTGCCCCTGTTCAGTCTGATTGTCTTCTGTACGCTGCCGTTGGCTTACATGCCAATTCGCTGTGCCTTGCAAAGCCAGCCCGACAATCCCGCCCCGATCGCCGCCCTCGATGTCCAGACCGCCAAACTGCATCTGGCTTTCGGGATTCTGCTGATTATCTCTCTGATCGCCGGAGCATGCATGCGATGAAAGCCGTACTGATTCTATGTCTGACAGCCCTCGTTCTCTGGACGGCCATGTTCGGCCCCACCAAAGTCTATTTGTCTTTCTGGCCGATGATGACCCTGTCATCTGGCTTGCTGGCCGTCAGCGCCCTTGTCCTTCAAAACAAAACCCAGCCTGAACCAACAGCGGTTATCCCCTTGCCTCGCATCCTGCGGCCTGTCGAAAATCTCCTGGCCACCCCGGCACGCGGCGGCTTCTGGATGGATTTAGCCGTCGGACTGCTCAGCCCGCTGGTCTTATATGCCGGTTTTTATATCGCTTACCACATCGCCCGGCAATTATTCGGATTCGCCGCCGGCCAGGTGGACCATATCTATCAACTCCGCGAAGGCACCTCGCCGCTTCCGATTGCCCTGCTGCTGGCCCTGTGGATCGGCCCCGCCGAAGAAATCTTCTGGCGCGGCTTTGTACAGAAACGTCTTTGCCGCCGCTATGGAATACTCGTCGGCTTCGTCGCCGCAACCGCCGTCTATACACTCGTTCACGTGGCCTCGCTGAACCTGATGCTGATTGCCGCAGCGGCCTTATGCGGCGGCTTCTGGGGCCTGTTATATGCCTGGCGAAAATGTCTCTGGCCCGCCATCCTCAGCCACGCCATCTGGGATGTCATTATCTTTGTCCTGTTCCCGATCCGCTGACCATGACTCAATCCAATACACCCACAACAGAACCCATGTTTTCGGCCATCGCCCGACGCTATGACCTGTGCAATCACCTGTTCAGCTTTGGGCTGGATTTCTACTGGCGACACAAAGCCGCCGCCATCGCCTGCGACGGCACCATCACCTCCACCCTGGACCTGTGCTGCGGCACCGGCGACATGACCTTTGCCCTGGTCAAAACCGGCCAACTCCAATCCATCACCGGCTGCGACATCTCCAGGCCCATGCTGGATATCGCCGCACAAAAAGCCAGAATATATGCCACCGCCATTACCGCCATGCAATGGCATTGTGCCTCCGCCGAAAACACCGGCCTGCCCGCCGCATCCTTCGACCGCATCACCTGTGCCTTTGGCTTTCGCAATGTGGACGACCTGCCCGCGGCCCTGAAGGAATCCTGCCGCCTGCTCAAACCCGGAGGAAAATTGTGCATCCTTGAATTCTTCCTGCCCCAGCAGGGACTGTCCCGCAGGCTCTATCTCTTTTACCTGTGCCGAATCATGCCGCTGCTGGCCGGCTGGATCGCCGGCGACTCAGCCCCGTGGCGCTACCTCGCCGCCTCGATATATCGCTGGGAATCCATCGACCTGACCGCCCAATTGCGTCAGGCCGGCTTTCATGATATCATCGTTCGCTCGCTGACCTTCGGAACCGTGCGGATTCATACCGCCCAAATCGGAACCGTGCGGATTCATACCGCCCAAAAAGGAACACCATGACACTGTCTGAATTAACCGGATATCAATGGATGCTGCTGTTACTATGCGGCCTACTCATCGGCATCGCCAAGACCGGGGTGCCGGGTTTTGGCATACTGGCAGTGCCGCTGATGGCAATGATCTTCCCAGCCAGCGCCTCCACCGGCATCCTGCTGGGTATGCTCATCACTGCCGATGTTTTCGCTGCCATTTACTACCGCTACTCCGCCCAGTGGAAGCTTATCCTGCAGTTGCTGCCTGGCACCATTGTTGGTGTCATCGCCGCCGCCGCATTGATGAAATCCGTCAACGACTCCCTGCTGGGCAAACTCATCGGCATCGTCGTCCTGGTCATGCTGGCAGGCCGTTATGCTTCCAATCTCCTGCCCGCCGGTACTCGCCAAAATCTCGACGCCTTCCGCACCCACTGGTCGATCGCCACCCTGTTCGGCTCCATGGCCGGATTCACCAGCATGCTCGCCAACGCCGCCGGCCCCGTCATGACCCTCTACCTGCTGTCGCTGGGGCTGGATAAAAAACGATTCGTCGGACTTAATGCCTGGTATTTCTTCCTGCTCAACTGGATCAAAGTCCCCTTCAGCGCCGGCCAAAATCTGATGAACAAAGATTCTCTTATCATCGACGCCGCCACCTTCCCCTCCATCGCCATTGGTGCCCTGCTGGGCGTCTGGCTGCTCAACAAACTCCCCCAGAAAGTCTTCGAAATCGTCGTCACTGCCCTGACCGCAGCCGCCGCCGTCAAACTCCTCTTGTCCCATTAAAATGGAACAGGCAGGGTGTTTCGCCCTGCCTGCATACGATTTAAAACAAATATCGACTAAATCCGCCCGCGCCCCCGCATATAGCGTACAACCCCCAGCCCCAGCGATGCCAGCACCACCGCACCCGGCACAGGAACCGTCGCCGGCACAGGCTCTTCAGGATCAACATCCGGCGTCCCATACTTGAACTGCAGGTCATCCACATCGCATCTGCCGGTGCTCTTAACCAGCAGGTTATAACCGACATAGTACCTTAAAATCTGACAATCTCCATATTGAGCCAGCCATTCGCTGAGCGATTTTTCTGTCCCTAACCGTGAGTTCATACTCAACGATGTGCTGAATGTCGAATTCAAATCGAATGACAATTTTGTCCAGCCGTTATTATCAGGCTCGCTATAGGCTGGATTCATCAACATGAACATATAATCACTATTTGTTTGAGCGATATCAGCGGTTCCATTTTTATTGGTATCCACCAGGAAAAATGTATATGGATCAGCTAAACTGCCATCCGGTTTATTGATCTTCACCTCACCGGACAGCAATTCACCAAAAGAAACAGACTCGAGCAAACTAAATCCAACCCGCATATTTTTGGAAGTGCCGGTACCCATCTGGCAAATTCCACCGGTTACATTATAAGCCTGCCCCAGTAACTCCTCGTTTGCTACCGTATTAAAATTTTCAAGAACAGTCTCCGCTGCAATCCCCGACACACTCGCCGCCAGCATCACCAGACAGACAAACACAGACCTCATAAAGACCTCCACATTAAATGAGTATAGACCTCCCCAGAATACGGTACCCCAGGGTTACAAAGGCAGGAAAGAAACAGAAACAAAACCCTCAACCGCGCCGAATCCTTCACTGAACCTCCGCCAATGAAAGATGATAGCAAAAACAGGTCAGGGAAATCTATCCCAATTTACCCCTAAACTTTTATGAAAACGTTTTCATGTTCTGAAAATCTATGAAAATAATTTTCATACCCTCACTTAGAGGCCCAAAAACAAGGCCCCCGCCACACTGATGCTGTTGAATAGAATATGAATGAATATCGACCGCCACAGCGAGCCGCTTTTTTCGTATGCATACCCAAGACAGCAGGCCAGCACAAAGATGCCGACCGAATGCGTCCCATAGTGCAGCCCCGCAAACAAGGCTGATGTAATCCCAATCGACATCCACGGACTGGGCAGATGTGCCGTCAGCGTGGACTGAATCAGCCCCCGAAAAAGGACCTCCTCAAACACCGGCACAATCGCCACCGCAAACAACACCAGCAGCACCTGCATCCAGACTGGATTCGTCTGATTCATCTCCACAAGCGTCTGATGTTTTTGCAGTTCAAACTCCGGCCCCGCAAACAGCTTGCCCACCTCCACCGTCACATACAGCATCATCAAAACAACCGGATAAATCGCTGCCAGATTCACTGCCCCCCACCCCAAATCCTTCGGAATCTTCCGCCAATTCAATCCAAAGCCCCGCAATCCCCTCACAAACCCAAACTTTGCCACCAGCAAAAAAAACACAAGCAACCCGACATCCAGCATCGTTAATGCCGCATATTGCATAAAATGAATGGTGGTTTCAGGCCGCGAAGCCAGCAGCTTTTTGATCAATTCCCCGCACAGCATCGCCCCCACCAGCCACACAATCAACTGCAGAAACGGGAAAAACAACGGTAGCCGGGTCCGTCGGACCGGACAACGGTCCAGCGAACTCAATCCCGGTGTCTGCACCTGCCAACTGATCAGCACGCCCACACCCGCCAGACACACCAGCGTCATCACTGTACCCAGAATCGCTTCCGGGTTAAATTCAGCCGCCAGCATACAATTATATAGTATATCTATCATTTTTATCCTAATAACATCACTAAAGATACGCCTTTATACTGCAATGGACTCGCCTTTGTAAAGCGGCATCTGCCCTCCGATTCCAACCAATTTAATCAACCTGCTTGACTATTCAGAAATAAATATCTATAATTATAGGTGATTTTTGAAGGCTCCAAATCAAGTCAAGTGACTGAATGAAGCCGAACATTAATCATTTGAGGAGGTGGGTATGAAAAAGATAGTATGCGCCAAAAATGTCGCCATTTCTTACTTTTCCCTGATTTTCGTTATCACATTATGTACGGCAAGCGTCAAAGCCGGTTCCCAGACTGAAGCGACGGCTTCCGTGCGAATGCACAAGATCGGAGTGGGAGCGCATTATGTAGATAAATACGACCCAATCGATGTCGATACCGGTCTTCTGGAAGCGTCGGATTGGTATGGCACGATCAATGCTCAGGCCAAAGCCCACGCCGAGTATCGAAACCTTAAAACCTACTCGACAATCACGTATTCTTCCGGCAGCACTCCGCTCAATTTTGAAAGCATCAGTACAGCATATTACACCGATGAAATCCAGTTTGCCCCAATAACGGGCCTCATTATTAATCCTGAGGAAGACTATTCCGTAGAGTTGACGTTCCATGCCGGCGGAAGCCGGGACATCTCTGGTTTCTTTACGATCAAGGACTGCATTCTTCGTGTTTCCTGGTCGGCTCGAGGAAGTAATCAGGAACCCAGTTCAACCTATGAAATCCTGGGAGATGAAGGAGATTATCGCTTTACAATCACCGGGTATCGGGGAGACTTGATCGACCTGAAAATCGCTCTGGATGCGACTTTGTATGTAGCCAACAAGAAGGATGTCAGCGGCCAGGGAACCCTTGATTTCTTCCACACCTTGACCTATACCGGAGCGACTCTGAAAGACAGCCAGGATCAGGTCGTAGCCGCATTTGACGCCGACAATAATCAGACCGCCGGACGTCCCGGCTGGACGATCGAACCACAGACCGAAAACGTCATCTTCGGCTTGAAATCAAAAAGCATCGGCGGGGGCGGTGCCAATGAATATACGCCTCCGGTTACACTTTACGCCTTCAGATCGAATGGGGATGCCTTATATGAGATCGGCCCCGTCACCAAAAACGCCGTCCAGATCCGCGCCGACGCCTTAGCCTTTTCCCAAACTCAAGGCCTGTGGTTCTTCGAGCCAACGACAACCACATCATCGACTCTATATCAATTAGACCCCGCCACTGCAGCAGTTATCAGCAGCGGCATCGTCTTTCCCAACACACATATTTTCAGTGCCGCCTTTGATCGCCACGGCCGACTCTGGGCCGCAGACCACACCAGTAAAAGCCTGCTGGCAATTGACATCGTCACCGGCCAGATTCTTCGCAGCGTCCCTCTGACATTAAACGGCTCCTCGTACTCCGGCCTTACCGCCGAAGGTGCAGACCTGTGCTTCAACCCCCTCGGCCAGACCTTCCTCATCGATTATTCCGGCATCTACAGCCTGAACACTCATACCGGTGCCCTGACCGAACTCTATCAGGACACAACCCCCTATGCCAAATTTCTGGTCGGCGCCGCAATTCCCGCCAGCCGCCCCGATACCCTGTTTGCATTTGAAGTCTCAAAAACATCCATCGACAACGACGATATCTTCGTCTATAACCTCAAGAATCTCGCCCAGCCGAACTATGTATTCAATTCTATCCTTGATTCCTTCAACGCCGGCCGTGGTGACCTGGCAACCCACATCCCCGCCGACTTATCTGTTTGCACAGAATTAACGTCCGGCACGGATGGCTGGACCGGCGCAGCCCTGTCCACAGCCAATCTCACACAGGTCGTCCAACCCCTGCCCATCTCCCATGACGCCGGCGGATGGATTTCGCTGACCGACCAGGATAACGAATGGACCACCTTTGCCGCTCCGGCAAAGTATCTCGGCAACCGCTCCGACTGGCTCGGCGGCCAGATTACTCTCGATATGCTGCACACCACAGCCGGCACACGCCTCGACGGACCCATGGTGTTTCTGGTCAGCGGCGACACGGTCTTGTGCAGCCCATGGACCATGCCGACCGATTCCTGGCAGCATTACATCATCCCCCTGCGTCCGGCCGACTGGCACCTGAATACGCACAATGGCCCCGAACCCACGCTGGCCCAGATGCTGGCCGTGTTGTCCGACCTCCATGCCATGTATATCATCGCCGATTATGTCTCCGGTGTCGAGACCACCTCCATCGACAATATCTGCATCACCTCCGGCCTGTCACCCGACCTGTCCGGCGATGAATTCATCAATTATGAAGATTTCGCCCTGTTCGCACCCTACTGGCAAATAACTTCCTGCGAATCGCCAGACTGGTGCAATGGAACCAACCTCAATCAGGACGGCACCGTGGACCTCAACGACCTCGAATACCTCGTCGTCCGCTGGCTCCAGGAAGTCCATTAAAGCGGGTCCCAGTACACAGGCTGGATGGCATCTTGGCTTACTCGACGCCCTCAAGCCAGTGGCTGACAAATTCCCGCAATTCATAAATATCGATCAGTCCGGAATTGTAGGGATCAAAAATCGGATTCCAGGTCGGATCCCCTTTGGCCGTCCCCCATACCCGGCTCAGCGCCGTAAAATCGGCAAGGTCTGTATCGCCGTCGCAATCATAATCCGTCCCCGGATAGATTGGGAAAATATTGTCCAGAAATACCGAGCCGTTTTCTTCCTCATCATACTGATACCCCAGGTCGCCCCAGATTCTGACGGTAATCCCCTTGAGGATATAATGCGCTGGAAATCCGGGAATATTCTTGAACAAAATCGGCCGCATATTCCAGATATTGTTTACATTATACGTGCAATAATTCAACTGAGATGCAATTCCGGGATAAGTAAAATATCGAACCTGATTCAGGTCCGTATCAACCACCTTAAAAATCGTATTGCTGTACAATTTGGCATTGGTCTTCATGCAATGAGCAATCTGGACCCGCATCCCCGCAGCCTGCTGCCAGTACTCCAGGTTCGTCAGGTCCGGCGACATCACATCCACATACCAGTACTCGGCCAATATATTGTCAAGATTCGAATAAATAATACCCGGCTTATCCTTCACAATCGCCATTGACCCCTGCAAATTACCTGACGAATCCGCCCCGGGTTTGTTCGGATAATCCACCGGGTCTCGCCAGTTAAACCGAAAACCCGCATCAATCGGATAGTTATCCTCATCATAGACATCACTGATCGTCCAGCCCTTCGCCCCGCCCGGCCGATCAAAATCATACCCCTGAATCTGAAACGCCGTATCCGTCAAATCATAACTGAACGCATCATCGGACGCAGCAACCTTGACAATACACTCGCTGGTCGTCTCTGCCGGCAGCTTCCAGGAATAATGCCCCGTACTCGGATAATTCGACACAATCGTCACCCAATTGCTGCCGCCGTCAAGCGAGTAATACAGATTCACCCGTTCCGGCGGATTATAAAAATTGCCCCAGGTAATCGGATACACTCCTTCGGCGGCCAGATTTTTTTCTCCATTGGGCGTATTCAGCCGCAGCGAATACAGCAGCGTGCTGATCGTCCGCGAAACCGTATTCGAGTAATCCGAATACCCGAATTCGCTGACGGCTCGAACCCGAAAAGAATAGGTCATTCCGTTGACCAGGCCGCCCGCCTGATACGATGTATGATTGGACGGCACCTGAGCGATTTCCGACCAGGTCCCTGGAAACGGTGTGATTTTGCGTTCCAGCGAAAAATAGTATTCATCGCTGGAATTATCCGCCCAGGTCAAATGAAGCTGCCCGGGAATATAATGAAGGGTTAAATCCGAAGGGACCGCACCAAAAACAACTCCGCCCAGAACCAATACGACGTGCACGATGATATGCTTGCTTACTCTTTCCATCTCACACCTCCTAAATATAGTATGACGAAATTTCAGAGTCCGTTTACGGGTTCCCTTATACCAGATGGTCCCATAAAAATCAATACGACACATCTGTTTTCATCCTTATTCTGCAGCATTTTCCTTTTTATTGATTCCCCATCCCCGCTTTGGCCGATAAGAACTGGATACGTATTGAGGAAACAACACGATGGAAATGTCGCCAGAATATTATAAAACTCCGGACGAAAACCTTAAAAAGTGTCCGTTTTGTGCTGAACTGATTCAAAAAGAAGCTATTCTGTGTCGGTATTGTCACAAAGACCTGGTCCCGCCGGACCCATCGAAAAAGTGGTATCATTCCAACTCCGTCATGGTCCTGGCCCTATTGACCTTCGGCCCGCTGGCACTGCCGCTGGTCTGGGCCAATCCCCGATGCAGCCTGATGCTCAAACTGATCATCACCGTCGCCATAGTCGTCCTCACAGTCGCCCTCCTCTATGCCATGGTGGGCATGTATAATATGCTCATAGACCAAATCCGAACGCTCGGATCGTTACCCCAAGCAGACTGACCCTGAATTCATTTTGGTTTCGGCAAGGCGCAAGAGCTTTCAGCCGCCAGCTTCCAGAAATAGTAAAAATGTCAGCACTTTTCCTTCCCGACCGACATATAGATACAAAGTGCATTATCAGGAACGACAAGCAAAAAAATATCTGCCTGTCCAAAAATCAACCCCGTGGTATAGTTCCGCCATAGCGGCCCGTTTTGGACTTAATCGATACAGATTCCACTTTTAAGGAGACAATACGATGATGATTGATTATGTAACGCTGATGCTGATGAATATGACAGCGGGTCTGGTTACCCTGGCCTGCTTTTTATGGCTGGGCATCGACGGCAGTGACCGGGCAAAGTGGGCGCCGGCGTTTTTGATTCCGGGACTCATTGCCGTAGTATGCGGCTTCGTGATGACCTTTTCCTGGCCGCTGCCGGCTCCATACAGTATGCTCTTTGGCGAAATGTCAGTACTGCTGGGGGCACTATTTATTGCGGCGGCCTGGGCGCTGACCAAAGGCTGGAGTTTGCTGCCGCTGGGAATCTATGCCTTTTTTGCCGGTTCTTCCGCCATCCTGCTGGGGGTCCGACTGATGACTTTGTCACTGACCAAAAGCCCCACCCTGTCCGGCACCGGCTTTATCCTGACCGGCCTTGCCGGCATCTTTGCGGGCCTGGCGCTCTGGCAGTACAAAGTCAAACTGCTCCGTGCCGCAGGAGCCGCCGTGCTGCTGGCTGCCGCTGCCATCTGGGCTCTGACAGGGTATCTGGCCTATTGGAGCCACATGCTGGTCAAGCCCTGAACAGGCAGTGAACTATGGGCAAGACTATCGCGTATCGCGACGGATGGGCTCTCATATCGAACTCAGGCTCTTGAGCACGCTGCGAAAACAGCCGACGGATTCGATGGTAAACTTGGCACGGGTCGGGCCGGTACCGATTTTGATGGTAAATAATCGTGTCTCGGCGGCGTGAAACATGTCTTCATCGGTATAATCATCCCCGGCAGCCAGAACAAAAGGCCATGCCTCCGTGGCAAGCCATTTTGTAACGACAGTGCCTTTATGAATAGCGAGATTTTTGATCTCAAGTATCTTGCTGCCTTCAAATATCCCCAGGCCGAGATTGGCCGTCAGATTGCGCAGAGCGTCTTTGATTTCCTGGCTGCGAACCAGGGCCAGTGCCGGATCCGTGCGACGAAAATGCCACACTAGCGAAAAATCCTTTTCTTCCACCGAGGACCCCGGCGTCCGGTCGGAATAGATATCCAGAATCGGCTTGATTTGTTTTTTCCAGGAGGTCGCTGGCGGGGCATTGCAAATCCACTGTCCGCCGCTGTCGCGATGCCATGCCCCGTGTTCGGCAATCAATGAAAGCTTCAGTTTCCCCAGCCACTGTTCCAGAGTCTGCCGATCGCGTCCGCTGATAATCACGACGATATTATTTTTCGGCCGCGTCAGTCCGGTCAGCAGCGTCAGTAATTCCCCGTCCGGTTTTGCCTGCTCGGGACGACTGGCAAACGGAGCCAGGGTTCCGTCATAATCCAGCAGAAACAGGCGTCGTTTGGCTGACTGATAGCGGCCCATCAGGAGTCGCTGAATCCGAGGACTGAATTTGTGTGAGCGAACCGCTTTTTGTTTTTCCTTGACGGCCCCGAGACTCTCCAGAAAATCTCTGGCCCACCGGCGCACGGTATAGCGGCTCAGGCGGTTCTGCATCAGCCGGTTGCGCCGCTCCTGTTCAGCTTCCGGCATCTCGATGGCTTCCCGAATTGCCGCGGCGATAGCCTGTTTATCATTGGCGTTAACCATCAGCGCTTCCGGCAGTTCGCTGGCCGCCCCCGCCATCTCGCTTAAAATCAGGACCCCTTTGCCGTCACTGGAAGAAGCGATATATTCCTTGGCAATCAGATTCATCCCGTCACGCAGCGGGGTAATCAGTGCGACATCACTGACCGCATACAGTGCCGTCAGCCGCTCAAAGGACAGCGAACGGTACATATACCAGATCGGCACCCAGCCGATGGTGGCATGTTTGCCGTTAATCCGGCCAACAAGCTGGTCCACGCGATTGCGGAGTTTCTCGTAGTGTTCCACCCCCGTCCGTGAGGGCACCGCCAGCATAATCATCACCACCTTGCGGGCATATTGCGGATTTTCGGTCAGAAACAAATCATACGCCTCCAGCCGCTGGAGAATACCTTTGGTGTAATCAAGCCGATCCACCGAAAGAATCACCTTGCGCCGATGCGTCTTGGCCCGGAACGAACGCACATACTGGTTGACCTTGGGGCTCTGCACCGCCCTGGCATAACGCGGATAATCAATCCCCATCGGGAAGGCATCCGCCTGAATCTGCCGGGAACCGAGATACATCTGTCCCATGGTGTTATCCAGGCCGGCCAGGCGGCTGACACTGCTCAGAAAATGCCGCACATAATCATAGGTATGAAAACCAATCAGATCCGCCCCCAGCAGGCCGTCAAGAATTTGTCTCCGCCAGGGCAGCAGGCGAAATACCTCAAACGACGGAAATGGGATATGCAGAAAAAAACCGGTTGACAAATGCGGAAATTTTTCGCGCAGCAATCCCGGCAGCAGCAGCAGTTGATAATCATGAACCCAAACCGTATCATCAGACCGGATGATTTTGGCCGCCGCCTCCAGAAAAAGCTGATTGACCCGACAGTAGGCCTGCCAGTAGCTCTGTTCATAGATAGTAAACAACTGAAAATAGTGAAACAGAGGCCACAGTGTCTTGTTGCTGAATCCCTCATAATAATCCTGCACATCCTGGGCCGACAGATGAACCGGGATGCAGTTCATGGCCTGTAATTGCGATTGAATGCTCTTGCGATCCGTCGCGCTGAGACTGTCCCGGGGCACACCCGGCCAGCCGATCCAGATGCAATCACTGGATTTGCGATACGATGCAAGACCGGTTGCCAGCCCTCCCACGCTGGGTTGAAGACGAATGTTGTCTTTATCGCGAACCACATTGACCGGCAGGCGATTGGATAGGATAATTAATCGACTCATAATATAAAATTATCCTCATCCGGCCGGCAATTGCAAGACCTTTTCGAAAAGACAAATCCGCTCCATAAAGCGATGTTGTCTGCGAAGCCGTAAGAATCTGTGATATGTGATGTCGTGCCTATATCAATAGGAAATTACATACCGTCCTGCGTTCTTAAGTCCCAGCGTCATCGTCAGTAAACCGTCCTTTATCGTATAATCAATCTTGCCCATGTCATTCTGGGTGCCGGCCGCAAGCGCCCGTACCTCGATTTTGTCTGTCGCAGCATTGGGAGCCAGCGCCTTGAGATTCAACCGGACGTTGAACGCCTTATCCCGCGGATACGGAAATACGGTCAATGCATTTTTATCTTTCTGAATCTTGACCGAGCCATCCGTTGCCACGGTGCCCAAATCGATCCACGTGCCCACTGGATTCAGATGGGCTTTAAAGTCCACGTGTGCCGTTTCTTCGCGCTTAAACTCGTCGCTGCAATCGGCCACGGTAATATTTTTGATCTTGCCTTCTTCTCGCTGCAATTGCAGCCGCCCCAGTACAATCCGCGTCCCATCCGCCGTCGGACCCGACAGCATCATTCGTCCGCCTTTATTGAACAGGCCCATCGTCAGATCGTATGTATCATATCCATCCGTGGGCACCTTGATCTCATACGGCCCGTCCAGCACGGTTTCGCCGGGCTTCCATTGGCTGGTCGGCCTGGCCAGCCCGTGATCCTGCTGAAATTCAATGTGCTCGCCCTGCTGACTCTGTGCATTGACAAAATGCACAAAACAGGAATAATCCGCATCGACGGTCTCATTAACCTGCCAGGCATACAGGACGCGAATCCTGTTGTCACCCAGATACTCCATCTTTTCCAGCCGCGGCGTAATCGCCCTGGCCGCTCGCAAATACGGCATATTGAATAACGTTCGCGCATCGATAAACACATACTCCGGACACGCAACATAATCGGCAAACTTGCCATCCCGCAGGACCATGCACGCCTCAGTATCAGGCCCCAGTGCCAGAAATCCCCACTGCGGCAGGACACGCCCTTCGACCGTCCATGGCGTCTCGTTCCAGTTGACCCACACGGTCAGCCCGCTGTCATACTTGATTCGCTGCCGCCCGCGCTGCCCGACAGCCAGTGCCACCGATGCCGATACATACTTCCCGTCGATATCATAGCTGATCTCGGTCGCTTTGGCCGTTCCATACAATGCCTGCACCGCGTGCATGACATGGTGTTCCTTAGCCACCCACTGCACATTATCCACCTGGGCATTGCCGATAAATCCCGCGTGTCCGTAGGCAATCTCCTGCGCACGGTACTGGTCCACCTGCTTGACCGCTCCGGCATCCCTGCCCCATCGCATCCCGTACGCCGCATCAAACCACCGCTCATAATACCCCATGCCGTGATTGACCATCTGCGGATGAATCTTGAGCAAATCAAAATCCAGGCATGGCTGATGTCCCTGCCCGCCGGCCACCTGGGCCTCGACGCCGTCGCACCGGCCCGCCCAATAAAAATGATTGGCCCCCTCGCCGAACAACGGCCCTTCGTGCGTATCCCGCATATACTGGAACAGCTCCGTATCGTACTTGACCTTGGCCAGCGCCATCGCCGCCATTGGCTGGCCCGCCTCATGATCCAACTGATGCCACGGCGGCACACACGTATGCACATCCAGATACGCCGCGTTGGTCTTGAATCGCTTGTGAATCTCCGGCGCATTCTGTTTGGCAAACTCCAGCGCCATGTTGCACTTGAGGCCGAAGCTCTGCACCTTGGTCCCTTCGTTGTACCACGCCGGCGATGGCGTCCCATCCGCACGGAGCACACGCGCCGAATCCCGATACGAGGGCGCATCGGGGTACAGGTCGATATAGTTTTCATGCAGCGACCACGTATAGCCGCAGGCATTGGCCGCCTTGCCGAATTCGCTCATCCCCTCGTCGCCGCCGAAGTCCGGATTGGCCGGCAGATGGTCGGGCAGCTTGACATCGTACCCATACCGCTGCCAGACATGCGAGATAATCGCCAGATGATCCACACCGTTGTCCTTGAGCGTCCGCAGCAATTCCGCATCGCCCTGATATGTCCCCTTGTGATGTCCCCAGATATCCAGCATCACCAGTGACCCAAGCTGCCGCAGATAAGGTGACGGCGGATGCGGAATATTCGGCAGTACCTCACCCACATGCGGCGACACGGCAACATACCCGCTTTCGACCAGCGTATTGTACGTGCCGTCAGTCTTCGGCTCATAGCGGGCCTCGCCTTCCGGACAGGCCGACGCATGAGACACCGTCCAGTCCAGATACCGGCAGACATACACCTGATTGGCCGGCAGATACGTCACCATGCCCCCTGTAGGATTGGCCGAAAGATACGGAATCCCAAACAGTTTCCGCAGCGGCGCCCCGCAGACCTGCCCCAGCGACAGCCCAGCCAGCACCGGCTGGTCGCACCTGGCCTCAACCGTCAGCGCCTTGCCGACGATGCCAAAGCGCCACTGCACCTGAAACGCAACACCCTCTATCTCGTAATTCCAGACCATCTCCAGCGTCTGCCCGTTGTTGGTCAATGTTATGCTCTCGGCCTTGCCGCCGCTGGCGGGAAGCACTTTCTTGCCCACAATCACATTGACTCCGCCCGCCCCGGCCGGCTGGAAGGACGGCTGGTCATCCATCTGCACAGTAAAATCATCGAGTGTTCCCGTCTGCGGGACAAAATGATACACAATCGTCGCATCCTTGCCTTCGTAGATAAAATCATACCCCGCTGCCGTCTTGCGGATGGCATTGGTTGCGGGTAATAAATTCGACGGTGTTACGCCCTGTCCCGGCCGGTTGGCCAGCGCCAGAAGGCTTGCCCCCTCCGTCGCCCGGTAAGCCTGCGTGGCCGTCAGGCGCTTGACCGTATCCGACCGGGCCTCCCCGGCCGCTCCGGCCGTAATGCTCGCATCGCCAAAGTAGGAAAAATCAAAGGATGGATTATTTTTCGGCCCCGGTTCGACTTGCAGCCGCACCGTGATGTCCTTGCCCGCATACTTGGACAGGTCAAAACGGAAGTCCTCCCAGTTGCCCTCGGTATGATGTTTTCGCATCAGCTCTTTTTCAACGCCCCCGGCCAGCAGGGTGCAGCCAAACGTCACCCCATCGCTTTTATCCGGCGTCGCAATATCCGGCCGCATCGCAATCCCGAATGACAGCGTCACCGGCTTTGTTTCCGGCAGCCGCAGCCGGTAATCGATCCAGGTCTTTCCCGCCGGCACCCGCCACGGCGAATGGATCAGGATGCCCTCTCGCCCCAGCACACGTTCCCCTGGCCGATACATAATCCCGCTGACCTCATCGGTCCCCACCCACGACGCAGGCATCCCGACGACCTCTTTGCCGTAGGATTGATAGCTGATCTGATAGACCCCCACATCCGACAGCAGCGTCTCACCCGCAGGCAGCGCCACCGGCCCGCCCGCCGCCAAAACCCCAGCCGCACAAATTGCCACCCACCCCAAAACCACCCATCCCGCCATCTTCCTGTTCATTATCTTTATCTCCATTACCGATTCATGTCCCCAGATTAAACCATCTCTTATCTGACGCAAAGGATTGGGAATACGTTACTTAATTCTATCTCGCACCTCTCCATAATAGCTGGTTTTGACATGCCTTCATACAGATATACATTTTTTTCTTATTCGTATATTTCACACTCGTATTATCCATATAGCACAAATTACGCTAACACTATCTTGCTATTCGTAAAAAAAATAAATATTTTCTTCTCCTTGTCCGGCCGGCACTTATAAATTCTCACATCCTGGGCTATTTCGATTTTTCGAACAAAAACTGCAATTCCGCCCCTACTATGGAGGCATATAAAAATGAATAAAACGCATAGACAATTAAAAATGAGAAAAGCTTCATCCTGTAGCGTTGCTGAAGCTTTAAGCTTCAGTGTTACTCCGCAACCGCCCCTTGCGGTTTCCTTATTTTTGCCTTTTTCCTCTTACCCTTTAACTTTTTCACTAAACGAAGCCAATTTTTCAAAAATGCCAACAATACATCTATATATCGAGAACTTTCGATATTTAGATACGTATAGTTAAAAAAGCTTAATTAAGGTTAACATGAGTCCTGAATTACAAAACGATTATAAAATGCTGACTGAAGAACAACTGCACGAGGCGGCCGAGTGTTTGAAGGTTATGGCCCACCCGGCCCGGCTGAACATGGTCCAGATTCTCATGCAGAGCGAGTTTCCTGTCCATGAGATTGCCTCACTGTGCCGGATCTCGGCCAACCAGACCTGTGAGCACTTGCGGCTGATGCAGGGACGCGGCCTACTGACCAGCCGGCGTGAGGGTAAGATTGTGTATTACAAGATCGCCAACCCCCGCCTGCCGGGACTGATTCACTGTATTCGGAAAAACTGTGAAGTCAAATCAGCACTGGAAATATCAGATAATACATAACTGAGATATAAGGAATAAGTATGGAAAGCAAACCAAAGATTATTATCGTCGGGGGTGTCGCAGGCGGAGCATCGGCGGCAGCACGGGCACGACGCATGAGCGAATCGGCAGAAATTATCATGATTGAACGCGGGCCGGATATTTCGTTTGCCAACTGCGGCCTGCCCTACCACATCGGCGGCGTGATTGCCGAACGCAAGCGACTGCTGGTCCAGACGCCGGAGGCTATGCGAAAACGGTTTGCACTCGATGTGCGGGTCCGGACCGAGGTGGTGCGTATCGACCGCCAGCAAAAGCAGGTCGTCATTAAAAATCTGGCCGATGGGCGAGAAAGCGTCGAAAGCTATGATTATTTGATCCTCAGTCCCGGGGCCGAACCTATCCGTCCGCCGATGCCGGGTGCGGATGGCCCCAACGTCTATACCCTGCGTAACCTGGCGGATATGGACGCGATTATCAAGACTATCGATATGAATAAACCACACCGGGCGGTTGTGGTCGGCGGCGGATATATCGGTCTGGAGATGGCCGAGAGCCTGACCGAACGCGGCATCGCTGTGACGGTGGCGGAACTGGATAAGCAGGTCATGGCCCCGGCGGACCCGGAAATGGCATCGACACTGCATCAGGAACTGAAACTGCATGGTGTGGATTTGCGGCTGGGCAACAGCGTAACTGCCATTGAACATAACAGTCAGGGCATGACCGTCCAGTTGAGCAGCGGAGACAAAATCAATTGCGGGCTGGTGGTCTTATCCATTGGTGTGCGTCCCGAATCCAAACTGGCCAAAGAGGCCGGGTTGACCGTCGGGCAGCGCGGCGGGATCGTGGTCAATGAATTCATGCAGACCAGCGATCCGGCAATCTATGCGGTGGGTGATGCAGTGGAAGTGGACGATTTTGTCGGCGGATTTAAAACCCAGATTCCGCTGGCCGGCCCCGCAAACCGACAGGGACGTATTGCCGCATCACACATCTTCGGACAGAAGCTGACGTATAAGAAAACACAGGGCACCGCGGTCTGCAAGGTCTTCAATCAGACCATCGCCATGACCGGGCTGAATGAAAAGAGCCTCAAGCGGCTGGAAATGCCCTACGAAAAAGTCTATGTCCATCCAGCGGACCACGCGTCGTATTATCCGGGGGCAATGCAGATGACCCTGAAACTGCTGTTTGACCCGACAAGCGGCAAGGTGCTGGGCGCGCAGGCCGTTGGAGCCGCAGGCGTAGATAAGCGAATCGATGTGCTTGCCGTGGCAATCCGAGCGGGGATGACCGTATTTGATCTGGAAGACTTGGAACTTTGCTATGCACCGCCTTACGGTTCAGCCAAGGATCCGGTCAATTATGCGGGATTTGTCGCGGCTAATGTACTTCGCAACGAAGCCAGGCTTTGCCATGCCGCCGATGCGGCTAATCCGACCGACAAGCAAGCCCTGCTGGATGTCCGGACACCGGCGGAAGTGCAGGCGGGAACAATCCCCGGAGCGATTTCGATTCCCTTGGATGACCTGCGGTCACGGTTGGGCGAACTGCCACGGAACAAAGAAATTCTGGCCTTTTGTCAGGTGGGGCTGCGCGGATATCTGGCATGCAGGATTTTATCACAGCATGGATTTAACTGCCGCAACCTCAGTGGGGGATATAAAACTTACCTGAGTTTCTACGGAAGTTCAACCTCTCCTGAGAAACCCAAAGAACTCAAAGATGATACCGGCGAGAAAATTATCGAAGCACCTCGTCCCGCAGCAGAAACAATTGCACTCAAGGTCGATGCCTGCGGCCTGCAATGCCCGGGGCCAATTTTGAAATTGAAAGAAACACTGGACGCCGTGCAGCCGGGACAGACCATCCAGATTACCGTAACCGATCCGGGATTTGTCAAAGATGTCGAGGGATTCTGCCAGAGCACGGGGCATACCCTGCTTGCAACCACCGCCAAAGGCAAGGCCTATGAGGCCCGGATTCAGAAAAAATCAGCAACGGCGTGCGGGGCGGTCATTACGCCGGGAGCAGTTTCCAAAGACAAGACCATGGTGGTCTTCAGCGGTGATTTCGACAAGGCGATGGCGGCGTTTATTATCGCCAACGGCGCAGCGGCCATGGGCAGCAAGGTCACGATGTTCTTTACGTTCTGGGGATTGAACCTGTTGCGGAAGTCGGCGGCGGTGCCGGTGCAAAAAACATTCATCGAAAAGATGTTCGGCTGGATGATGCCTCGCGGGGCGGATAAGGCAGCCTTGTCGAATATGAACATGGCCGGCATGGGCAAGGCGATGATACAGATGATTATGCGGCAAAAGAATGTCGCTTCGATTTCATCACTGATTGACTCGGCAAAGAAAGCCGGTGTGCGTATTGTCGCCTGTGCAATGTCAATGGATCTGATGGGCATTAAATCCGAGGAACTCATCGACGGTGTCGAGTCCGGCGGGGTCGCGATGTACCTGGCGGCCAGCGACAAAGCGGGAACGAACCTGTTCATTTAAACAAGTTCGTCCTCGCCTGATAGTCCTCAGAAGAATTATCGCGGATAAAAGGCCAGCCGTACCTGCTTCGGAGCAAACGGCAGAATCTGGATGGTATTATCACCCTGCCTGAGGTATTGTGTGACCTCCAGTCGCAGCGGTTTGCCGATGAAGCCGCCGGCGTATTGACCGTTGATTGTCACGGCAGCGGCCTGTTCGGGTGTGATATCATCCGCTTCCAGAACAATCCGCACCTTGTCAGACTGAATCGGCTCGGAAAGCTGACAGGTTCCGACAAAGGGATCATTGGGCACAGGACCCGCGATCAGCGGTTTACCCGCTTCGGGCTGGGCGGGCTTTTGCGGAATTCGCAGGGACTCTGGCGTCTGCCCCCGTGTGACTACAATCGGCTCACGCAGGGATTTAATTGATGCATCAAGCCGTGCGGGACGTTTGACCATATCGGGCCGGAAGACCAATACAACGCTTTCGAGCGGTTCCATCGTCAAGGTCACTTCCACAGATTGATTATCGATACGGCAATAAGCAATCGAGGTAATCTCGCCTCGCATCGGATCCCAGCACTCAGGCGTGCCGGGGGCACGCAGACGGAACGTAAACTTGCGGGCGTCGCCCTGATGATTCTGGTTGCAGATTAAGAAGATATCCGCATCCGCCTTGACGCGATGCAGGACATGGAGCCAGCCGCCGGTCTCGCCCTGGACAACTTCGACCACCGGGGCAATGCCGGCATCTTTGGCAAGGGCCTGTGTAATATCGGCAGCCATGGGAACTTCGGGCAGCAGATACGACCGTCCCCCGGCGGTATTGCTTTTGCAGGCAGTCAGGCCGGGCTGGGCGGCATCGCCCCAGATGGCCTGCGATAAGGCCGTGATATCCGCAGCGGTCCTATCGAGGGTTGCCGAGCGGGTTGGAAGGAATCCATAACCAACCACCACACCGCCCTGCTCAAAGAACGTTTTGGCGGCGGCCAGCACGCCATAGGGAATGACTTCCACCGGCGGAACAATCAGCACGCGGTAGCGTTCCTGATGGAGACGAATCTCATTGCCGGCAAGTTTCGCCTGATTTTCAAACACATCAAACGGCAGCCAGTCGCAGTCATACTGGGCATCCTGCAGAGCCGTGGTCATATCCTCGGGGGGAATCATCTTGCCGACCTGGGCAGCATTGCCGCCAAACAGCAGCGCCGCCGGGCAGACATGCCTGCCGCCAATGAGCATGGCACTCAGGCGGCTGGTGTAATCGGCATAGACACGATACAGCGGGTGACGCGGTTCATAGCCGCCATTGTAGAAATACGGAGGGCAATCATGATCATAGGGTGCCCGGGGATTAAATGAATGCGGGATATGGAAATTCACGCCGGACACATGCATGTGATTGGTCCACCACTTCATCTCGGGGTAGGTCAGGTTCTGGCCGCGGGCGCCGAAAATCTCCACCATGGCCAGGTCGTCGGTTTTGCCGAAGACATGGGAAATCGAACTGGCCAGTTTGGGCGTCTGCCACGACGGGTGGTCTCGAGCGATGCGTTTGCCCATGACAAACTGATCAAAAACGGCATCGATGCCGCCCATGCTGCTGTAGCGCTGCAGACGCATCATATCGCCGCCGCAGAACTCAGGCCGCAGGTATAAGGAACTGTGTTCCATGAAATGGCCGATGGACATGACTTTATGCTGTCGGCACCAGTCGGTTATGCCGCCGTACATTGTGCGGCCCCAGGCCTCCGCCAGAGCATCGCGATATTGATACTGGGCGGCGGCCTGGTCTTCACCGGCCAATTGGAACTTGTAAGCCGCATAGGCCTTTTTCCAGTCCACCTTCCATTCGGCAAGAACAGCATTCAGTTCCGTGCCCCAGTCGCCGCGGGTCTCCGGCTCATCATAGAAAAAGCCCGGGATAATCGTGCCGAAGTCGTCTTTGAACCGGTCGTAATGCGGTTGATAGACGGTCTGGATGAACCACTGGACACAATCGCGGCTGGCACCATCGACACTGAGCTGGCCATTCTGTCCCAGTGCGGGGGCCTGCTTGTGGGTGAACTTCATGATCTTCCAGCGGCCCTGCGGAACCTGCCAGCGGAGCTTGCCGTCCTGAATCGAGGAGGCTGCATCCATCAGGGTACTGCCAAGAATTTTACCGTCGGCATCCATCTGGCCGGCAAGGGCTGCAATATAATTGGGGCCGCTGTAACCTTGGGCTTCATAGAGAGTCGGGCCTTCCACATCGACCGCGGTTGCTTCCAGTTGCTTGGCGGCATATTGCGCAGGGACATTGCCGCCGACACCCTGGCTGGGCCACCATTTTTCGTCGAATATCCACATTTTCAGGCCATGTTTGCGGGCTGCTTCCAGACAGATCGACAGGTCATTGAACCAGCCGGGGCCGAGCCAGTCTTTGTGCGGGCGGGATTCGGTGGTAAAGCTGCCGTTGCCGCTTTCGGCGACAATCCGAACATAATCTTGAAGCCGCTGGGGGCTTTCGTCGCCATGCAGCCAGAACAATGGGCCGGTCCACTGACGGACGTCGGGGGGCAGTGTACGAAAGTTCGATTCGAGGGTTTTGATATCCGTCGCGGCGTGAAGTAAACCACTGCATCCGAGCAACGCAGTAAGTAAGCCGGTGAATCCCAATCCGTATTTCATGGTCAATCTCCTGAAAAAAGAACATGGTATTCTCTTAGGACGGCACTATACAAGATAAGGTTTCATTAGAATACTCAATTTTGTCCCGGCAGCACAGATTTATACTTAACACGTATCATTGTGCCGCAGGGATGGCCCCGGAATGCATTACAGCAGACCATTGTCGCGACAAGAAGATAGCACTCGCTCCATGTCTACCAATCCGGCATATCAGGTCCAAACGGAGTTCTTTAGAACAGCGGATAAATCAATGGGGCGATTGCCGAACTGCTCAGCAGGATCAGCAGACCCAACAGCAGCAGGATTATGATAATCGGCAGCATCCACCATTTTTTGTTATGCTTGAGAAACTCCCAGAATTCAGCCAAAAGAGAAGGTCTTTTTTGTCGGGCGAGTTTTTCGAATTCATTGGTCGGAGTATTTGCAGCCATATAGGATTCCTGAATTAAAACTGGCGGAAATAGCGTTCGGGAGATTCGGGGCAGCGATGCGGCTGCCAGTAACTTTTGGCATTGGGATCAAATCGTTTGCCCAATACATCTCGCCCAATGAGACGGAATATCAGACCCAGCGGCGTAATCAGCAGAAAATAGAATACAAACAGAACCACAAAATTCATCGCCCATCCGATGGGAAGCGTAACGCAGGTCAGGGCAATGAAGATGATTCTGCCGGCCTTGTGAGACAGCATACAGCAGGCGAACATAACCAGACCGGCCAGAATAATCGCCGTTGTTACGGTGGAGCCGAATCCCCTGAAATAATGCAGCATCGCCGCCGCCAGGACAGACACCAGCAGCGCAGCGATTCCAAAGATGCGGATATCTTTGCGTGTGGGATTCCAGTTGATATGGACTAATGACATCGCAGTCGGCCTCTCGAAAATCAATCCAGTTTAAATTGCGCAATATAACGATTCACATCCTGCTGCTCAACACGCGGCTGCTGGTCTTTATACAACAGGCAATTTTCCACCACCAGCATATCCATATTGGTCGCCATAAAACATCGGTAGGCGTGTTCTGGGGTGCAGACAATCGGCTCGCCGCGAATATTGAAGCTGGTATTGATGATGACCGGACAGCCGGTTCTGGCTTTGAAGGCGGTCATCAGGCGATGGAGTTTCGGATGACGAACCGAATCGACGGTCTGGATGCGGGCGGAATAATCCACGTGCGTAATGGCCGGGACAACACTGCGCTTGACCTTCAGTTTTTCAATCCCGAACAGGGAGTCCTGCGCAGCATCCGCCGCCAGGCGTTTATCGGGCCGGACCGGGGCCACCAGCAGCATGTAGGGACTTTCCTGGCCGTCCTTCAGCTCGAAATACTCGTTTTTGTCTTCTTTCAGGACGCAGGGGGCAAACGGGCGGAACGATTCGCGGAACTTGATTTTCAGATTCATCACCGACTGCATCTGCTCGCTGCGGGCATCACCGATGATGCTGCGATTGCCCAGGGCGCGAGGGCCGAATTCCATCGGCCCCTGGAACCATCCAATCACTTTGCCCTGATCAATCAGGGCCGCGACGGTATCGATAAGCTGGTCATCATTCAACTCCTGATACGGGGCACCGAGGGAATCCAGAATACCGCGAACCTGCGAGGTGGTATAAGACGGACCCAACAGAGAGCCTTTCTGGAAATCCATGTCGCCGGTTTTTCTTTCATGGTTGAGCAACTGGTGCCAGACAAACAGGGCCGCCCCCAGTGCTCCGCCGGCGTCGCCGGCTGCGGGCTGCACCCAGATATCTTCGAACTCGGTTTCCCGGGAAATCCGTCCGTTGCAGACGCAATTGAGAGCTACGCCGCCGGCCAGAACCAGGTTTTTCATGCCGGTCTGTCGATACACGTGCCGCACCATCCGCAGGACGATTTCTTCGGTGACGGCCTGAATCGAGGCGGCAACATCCATATATTGCTGATTGAGCGGGGCTTCCGGCCTGCGGGCGGGAAGACCGAAGAGGGCTTCAAATTTGGGACTGATCATGACGGTCTTGTGACAATATGAAAAATAAGAAAGATCCAGGCGGAACGAGCCATCTTCTTTCAGATCAATCAGCTTGTTCATGATGAGGTCGTAATAGATGGGCTTGCCATAGGGAGCCAGCCCCATCA
>CAZKAI010000009.1:11835-25300 GCA_964550565.1 uncultured Pirellulales bacterium | reverse complement strand
TTGTTCATGATGAGGTCGTAATAGATGGGCTTGCCATAGGGAGCCAGCCCCATCAGTTTATACTCGCCGGAGTTGACGCGAAAACCCGTGTAATAGGTAAAGGCCGAATACAGCAGACCCAGTGAATGCGGAAATGAAAGAATATTTGTCAGTTCAATCCGATTGCCTCGGCCAATGCCAAAGGATGCGGTGGCCCATTCTCCGACTCCATCCAGAGTCAGCACCGCCGCCTCGTCAAACGGTGACGGGAAAAAGCCGCTGGCGGCATGGGACTGGTGATGCTCGACAAAAACATAGCGGCCCTTATAAGCGTGATTGAGGGCCTTGTCCATTTCGCGGGGCAAGTGCAGCTTCTGCCCCAGCCAGATCGGCATACTCTGGAGAAACTGCCTGAATCCCCGGGGGGCGTAGCCGATGTAGGTTTCCAGCAGACGTTCGAATTTCAGCAGCGGCTTTTCATAAAAGACCACGTAATCGACATCGCCAATCGTAATACCGCCCCGTTCCAGACAGGATGCGATGGCGCTGGACGGAAACCGCTGGTCGTGTTTTTCGCGGGTAAACCGTTCTTCCTGCGCGGCGGCAACAATTTCACCGTCGCGGATCAGCGCAGCCGCACTGTCGTGATAATACGCTGAGATACCCAGAATATTCAAAGGAGTTTTTACCCATCCGCTTTATTGACTGTCGTTTAGTTTATCCAAATCGCACAGAGCAAACGGCTGACTCACTTCCATTCGGCACTCAGAGGTTTCCAGTTCCCTTTTAAGGCTATTTGGCCATGCTTTTTTTGGCGGCAGCAACCACAGCGTCGGTGGTGATGCCGAACTTTTCAAAGCAGGTCTTGAACGGGCCGGAGGCACCAAAGCCGTTCATGCCGACAAATTCGCCATTGTCGCCAATCCAGCGGTCCCAGCCCATCCGTATGCCGGCTTCGACACCAACGCGGGCCTTGACGGCCGGAGGAAGAACGCTGTCTTTGTAGGCCTGGTCCTGTTTTTCGAACAGCTCCCAGCAGGGCATGCTTACGACCTGGGCCTTGATGCCTTCGGCGGCCAGCTTGTCGGCGGCGGCCAAAGCCAGCGAGACCTCCGAACCGGTACCCAGCAGCAGCACATCGGGCTTGGCCTGCGGCACAAGAACATAGGCGCCTTTGGCAAAGCCATCTTTCATGTTCGGGTACTTGGCCGGGTCCAGCACGGGCAGATTCTGACGGGTCAGCGCTGTGGCAGCTGGACCATCGTTGTGCTCAAGAATATATTTCCACATCAGGACTGTTTCGTTGGCATCGGCCGGGCGGAACGTCCGCAGGTTGGGCAGAATCCGCAGGGAGGCCATCGTTTCGACCGGCTGATGGGTCGGGCCGTCTTCGCCGACACCAATGCTGTCATGGGTGAAGACGAAAATGGTCGGATAATGCGACAGCGCTGCGACGCGAAGTGCACCGCGCATATAATCGGCGAAGACCATAAATGTGCCGCCGTAGGGACGGACGATTTTGCTGACGGCGATGCCGTTCATAATAGCGGCCATGCCGTGTTCGCGGACGCCGTAACGAATGTAACGGCCGGCGCGATTGTCTTTCTGGAAATCCTGGGCACCCTTGAAATGCGTATTATTGGACGGCGTCAGGTCGGCCGAGCCGCCAATGACCAGCGGCATGGAAGGCATCAGGGTCTCCAATGTCTTGCCGGAAGCGGAACGGGTGGCAACCTGTGTAGCCGGGTCGAATTTGGGCAGCTTGCTTTCATCAATGACGACTTTGCCGGCGATGGCATCCGTTAATTCTTTGGCCAGTTCCGGATAAGCGGCAGCCCAGGCGTTGAACATCTTCTGATAGTCTGCCTGCTGAGTGGTGCCGCGCTGTTTGCACTGGGCCATGTGGGCGGCAACGTCGGCAGGCACGACGAAGCTCTTGTCGGGATCCCAGCCGAAATTCTTTTTGATCATTTTGATTTCATCATCTCCCAGCGGTGCACCGTGGGCGGTGTGGGTATCCTGGAAATTCGGGCTGCCGAAACCGATATGCGAACGGAATTTAATCATCGTCGGCCGTTCGGTCTGGGTCTTGGCATATTCAATGGCCTTATCCAGGGCGGCTATATCGTGGCCGTCACCGCCGATTTCGATGACATTCCATCCATAGGCACGATAACGGTCGGCCACTTTTTCGGTAAAGGACAGGTGGGTTTCGCCGTCGATGGTGATATGGTTGTCATCGTAAATGACAATCAGGTTGTCCAGGGCCAGGTGGCCGGCCAGACTGCTGGCTTCGCCGCTGACACCTTCTTCCAGACAGCCGTCACCACAGACGGCAAAGATATTGTAATCGAAGACGTTGTACTGGTCTTTGTTATAGCGTGCGGCCAGATACTTCTGGGCAATCGCCATGCCGACGGCGTTGGAGATACCCTGTCCCAGCGGACCGGTGGTGACTTCCACGCCAGTCGTGTAGCCGAATTCCGGATGGCCGGGGGTTTTGCTGCCCCACTGGCGGAATTTCTTTAATTCATCCAAGGGAAGGTCATAGCCGCACAGGTGCAACAGCGAATACAGCAGCATACTGCCGTGACCGGCCGACAACACAAAGCGATCCCGGTTGATCCAGTTGGGATCAGCAGGATTGAATTTCATGTGCCGCATCCACAGGGCATACGCAGCGGGTGCCATGCCCATGGGCATTCCGGGGTGGCCGGATTTGGCGGCCTGAACGCCTTCCATGGAAAGAAACCGAATCGTATTGACGCACAATTCATCCAACGCAGTTAAACCGGTCTTGGCTATTACCCCTGACATAACTTTTCCTTTTTTTATCTTTATAGTCTTAAAATTATTACCTTGCTTACTTTCGCAACGCAGACCTTATTCTTTATTCCTGTTTTGTCTGCAAACTCAACCTAAAAAGTGTGTCATATAGTAATGTCGAATGGCCCGATAAACAAGCTACTTTTTATGAACTTTTTTTCTCACGACGCGAAGTATTATATAATGAAACAACTGTATTGATATAAGTTAATTGTTATTTTATATAAGTATTTCTTATTATAGATATTTATGATATATTACGTAATGTATTATTTATATAGTTATATATTCTTGTATAACAATTACTTATCGTTGCACTGATATAATTTTTGATGAAAACAAAACCGATGACATTCATATTATCTTGACTTTCGTGTCCTTTTCTGATAACATTTTTCTAATTATGACAACCACTGAAAAAAGAAAACCGGCTGCCAAGCCGACCAAGAAGAAAATCGTCGCTACCGAAAAAGTGAAACGCGCTGAAAAGGCTTTCCGTACGTATGATCAGGCTCTCGATTACCTGTTTAAACAGACGGATTACGAAAAACAGCAAAAACTGCGATACAATGTGACCACTTTTGATCTGGACAGGATGAATGAGCTTCTCAAAGGACTTGGTGACCCCCATAAAAAGACTCGCACTGTCCATATTGCAGGAACCAAAGGCAAGGGTTCCACTGCAACGATGTTGTCCCGGATGATGGAAGCCAACAGTTATAAGGTTGGCCTCTATACGTCGCCGCATGTCAGCACGCTGCATGAGCGGATTACGGTCAATTCCGAGATGATTTCCCGCAAAGATTTCCTTGGAATTATGAACCGGATGCATCCTGTTCTTGATAAGATGGGCAAAAAGAACTTTTTCCCCACTTTTTTTGAGATTATGACGGCATTGGCCTTCCTTTATTTCTGTGATAAAAAGGTCGATATTGCTGTTATTGAAACCGGCCTGGGCGGACGATTGGACAGTACCAATGTCATCACCCCGGATGTTATCGGAATTACCAGCATCAGTGTGGACCACCAGAATCTGCTGGGGCCAACGCTGGAGCATATTGCCAAGGAAAAAGCCGGCATCATCAAGAAGGGAATTCCGGTTATCACCGTGCCGCAAGACCCGATGGCCATGAAGGTTATCAAAAAACAGGCCTTGTCGCTGAAGGCCCCGCTGACGATCACCGGACGAGATATCGATTTTTCCTACCGTTTTGAATCGTCCCGTGAGCATGGGCCTCATACTCGGATTTGCCTGACAACCCCAACCAGCAAATTTGAGCATTTACGGGTTCCCCTGCCGGGTGAACATCAGGCCATGAACTGCGGCCTGGCACTGGCGATGCTGGATTCCCTGAAAAGCCAGGGTTTCCAAATCAACGACGAAAAGGCGATATCCGGACTCAATAATGTTCAGATGCCGGGGCGGATGGAGATGGTTTGTACCGATCCGCGGGTACTGGTCGATGCGGCTCATAATGCCGCCAGTATTCGGGCTTTGATTCAGGCGATTGGGCAGCATGTCCCTTACGATTCGATGGTCATTATCTTCGGCTGCAACAGCGACAAAGACGTCCGCGGGATGCTGACCGAACTGCAATATGGTGCGGATAAGGTCATTTTTACCCGCAGCAACTCGCCTAAAGCGGTCTATCCGCAGGATTTAGCGGAAATGTACACCGATATTTGCGGCAAAATGTGCCAGACGGCTCTGAGTTTGACAGAGGCCCTGCGCATCGCTCAAAGTGCGATATCACGCGAAGACCTGATTTGTATTACCGGCAGCTTTTATCTGGTTGGCCAGGCCAAGCAGATGTTCCAGCCGCCAGTCCAAATACCGTAATATCAGCCCTGATAATCAGGTTTAAAGAATCAAGTTATAACTTTTCGTTTGCCGATATACTCTTACGAGGTACCAGTATAGGAATACATATACAAGCGTTTCTCTGTCCTGATAAAGACGTATAATGACAAAAAAAACTTGCATTTGGTATCGAGACGCATACAATATCGAAAATTAAAGTGAATATTTACAAAAATGTCTTTTTTGTAAATTACCCAAAAATGGAATGACAACTATTTTGAAAGGAGACACGAGAATGAAGAATTTAGTGGTTTTTGCCCTGTTGGGCGCACTGGCGACTGTCGCCGTAGCGGCAGACCAGTTGACAACAACGGTTGATGTAGGCTGGTACAGCAAGTACATGTGGCGTGGTTTTGATGTCATGGAAGACAAGGCTGTTGTGACCCCCAGCGTCAACTTTGATTTCGGCAACGGCTTCAACTTCAACATCTGGTCGGCCCAGCCGGGTTCCAGCGGCTCTGTGAACGCAACGAACTTCCAGTACACCCCTTACTACAAGAATACCATCTGGGAAGATGGCTGCCTGATGACCAATTATGTCATTGGCTATCGGTTCTATGATTATACCGATATGGCCAGCAACGATGCCGACCTGCAGGAAATGTTTGTTGAACTGGCAATGCCCAATCTGATCGGCAATGGCTTTACTCCTCGTTATGCTTATTATCACATGTGGAACTCCGAAGGCAGCGGCCTGGTCCGCAGTTTCAGCGGTCCTCTTCATGCCCTTGGACTGGATTATGCCTGGACATTTGAACAGGCTCCCGAACTGCCGATGAAGTTGAGCTGGGACATTGTTTACAATGACGGCTGCGGCGTTGGCGTTGATCACGACTGGTCACACATGGTCTGGGGTTTGTCCACCAGCATTCAGGCCCTGGGCGGCAAAATCACCCCCGGCGTCTGGTATCAGAACTCAATGGAAGACACCGTCAATACTCAGGATGAACTGTGGAGCGGTATTTCCTACAGCATCAGCTTCTAAGACGTTATCATTCGAATCAATTGAAAAGGCCGAGTCGTCAAGACCCGGCCTTTTTTATACCCAACGGGTATGATTATTCCGCGAGCAAAAGCAGCAAGTGGTCGATGCCGCTGTACTTAGCCGCGACGAACCAAAAAGTTTCAAGCAGGATCAATATATTGTCCTATAGTGTGATCTTTCATCTCACCATGTCTGGGTGATTTGGTATTCCAGTACGGTGGTCTGGCCGGCTTTAACATTCACAGCAAACCGACAGGTATAGGCATCCTTTTTAGTGTGTTCAACACTGGATTTATCAATTTTCCAGTTACGGCCCTGCGGGATTTTTTCATCGACAAAGACCGTCACAGCCTCGTCCTTTCGGTTTCTCAGTTCCACCTTGCGGGTGTAGGTCTCGAAATTGCGGCCGTTGCGGGCGTCGATAACCGTCGGTTCGGCCACGATATCAAACGCATCGCCGATATACAATGACAGTTTTTCATCGCGGGGGGTATGGTCGATTTCATCTTCGCCGACAAATTCGAGTGTGCTGTCGGCGGCATCGCGCTTAAAGACGCGAACCCGGCCTTTGGGCAGTGCAATACCGAGCTGATTTTCCTTCTTGTTTTCGAACTCCATCTTGACCTGGACTTTTTTGCGGCCCTTGGTCAGCCAGTCCCAGTTGGATACTTCATAGACATAGAGCTTCTTGACCGGGACATTCAGGGCCGGGTCTATCAGTTCGATCTGCTTGACCTGATTATTCAGCAGCGTGGTTTTGCGGCCGAGGGTATAGAGGTGATATTCCATAAATGATTTTTCCTGGAATCCCTCACCCGAGTCAGCAGCCATCATCATTTCCTGGCGTGCCATTTTCATCTGCACCGGGGGCTGAACGACAATGCGCCGGACGTCACCGGCCATCAATTTCAAAGCTGCGTCTTTATAAGCAGCACCGCTGTTGTTGGTGACAGTCACCCAGCCGCTCATATCGAGTGCATCATCTTTGTCGTTCAGCACCGCCAGATAATCCGCCCGCCAGTCAATGCCTTCGGTGAAATAGGTGACCTGGCACAGGTCCGACAGTTTCTGTGCGGCATTGACCCGCCAGACGAGCGTGGGACGCGTCAGCAAATCATCAGGCTTTTTGGTCAATCGGATATGTTCGACAGAGTCACTGCCGATGACATTGATCTGGCCGGTCTGAGGCTCCTGTAAAATCAGATTAGGGCCTTCAGCAGACAGCAGGATGCCATCGACGATGGTACCGGCATTGGACCCGCTGCCTTTGACCTGGACCACAACCGCCTGGTCGATGTATTTTTTAAGCAGGCTCTGGGTGTTGACCAGGTCGTATTCATAATTCTGCTCCAGCAGGGTGATTTTGCCGGGATTGAGCAGGCTCTCGAATAAGACGCTGGTCGGATCGATTCGCTCAGCGACATCGGTGAATTTCATAGTGTTCTGACCTTCAGCAAATTCCATCTGCCGGCGTTCCTTGACCACGGCAAAATTGTTGTTGTAAATCGTCAGGCCCACACCCGGTTCCGGGGCGGATTTCGGTTCGGCAGCCCACGAAGGCAGCATCCATCCCAGCACTAACAACACATACAATCCATTCTTCATTGTTTTGCTCCTTAAAAAGGGGTTATTTTCGACTATGATACTTTTATTATATCCATTATCGCGCAAGATGGTTTGTAAAAAAAAATGTAAAAGAGCCGCGGTGCGCGGCCAGCGGAGGCTATGACCGGGAACCGACGGCCCGTGCAATGTTTTCAAGTGCTTCGCGAGCTGTGCCGGGCTTAAGGTGACGGAGGGTCTTGAGGGCCATTTGTGCATAATCTGAGGCTTTTTGCCGTGCCAGGTCGAGCGAGCCATTAAGCTGCAATTGCTCAATGCGACTGGTTTTGTCCATTTCTGCCAGCGACTCGATCAACGCTTTTCGTGCGGCAGGCCGCTTTTTTCGGAGGCAGTAAATTAGCGGCAAGGTCAGCTTGTTTTGTCCGAGATCGGTACCGAGCGTTTTGCCGATGCGTTTATCATCACCGGTGATATCCAGAATATCATCGGTAATCTGGAATGCCATGCCAACACATCGGCCGTATTCCCGCAGCATATCTTCCAGAACAGGATTCGCCCTGGAGGCTACGGCCCCCAGTACACAGGCAGCCGAAAACAGGCTGGCAGTTTTGCCTTCGATTATCTCGAGATAGTCTTCTTCGGTCAAAGAGACATCACCCTGCCGGAGGTTCTGAAGAAGCTCGCCCTGGCAAATCTGTTCGGCGGTCTGGCTGAGAATCTTTCCGGAACGGGGGATGTTTAATTCCGCCCCGGCCAGAAACGCCCGGCTCAGAAGAAAATCGCCCATCAGTACGGCGGCGGTGTTGCCCCAGAGATGGTTCATCGTCGGCTGATTGCGGCGGGTGCGTGCCTGGTCGATGACATCATCATGCAGCAGTGTAGCGGTATGCACCAGCTCAACCATCATGGCAAATTCGATATGCTCATGTCGGATGGAGCCGATGGCCTTGCCGCCCAGCAGCACCATGGCGGCGCGAAACAGCTTGCCCTGGCCGGCACCGATGGATTCCATCTGGTGATTGACACGATCATAGCGGCTGGTCAGACGCTGGGTCAATTGGCGGCGGACCAATTCCATCTGTTCGGCTACAGGAGCAAACAAATCCGCGAACGCCGCAGCCGGCTGCGGTTTCGATGAGGTCTTGTTGGATTTACGAACGGGCATATTCAAAGAACAGCTTTCGCAGTTTCTGGGTCATCGGTCCCGGGGTACCCTGGCCAATCATGCGTCCGTCGATTTCCACGACGCCGATGACTTCGGCAGCCGAACCGGTCAGGAAAAATTCGTCCGCGACATACAAATCAAATCGTGTCAGATTTTTTTCCACCACCGGCAATCCGGCCTGGGAGGCCAGACGCATTACAACCTGGCGGGTAATACCATCCAGGGAGCCGGCCTGTACGGGGGGCGTGTAAATCGTTCCGTTTTTCACGATAAACACATTGTCACCGCTTGCTTCGGCAACATACCCTTCGCTATTGTACATAATTGCTTCACTGGCCCCGGCATCGATGGACTCGATCTTGGCCAGGATGTTGTTCAGATAATTAAGGCTCTTGACCTGCGGCGGCAGTGCCATGGGGTGATTTCGCAGGGTTGGGACACTGACGACCTTAAGACCGTTTTCGTATAATTCTTCCTTATAGAGCTGGATGTTGGCGGCAATGATGATCACGCAGGCCCGTTTGCATAGATAGGGATTGAGGCCCAGATCGCCGACACCGCGGGTGACCACCTGACGAATATAACCATCGACGACATTATTGGCCCGGACGGTCTGATAGAGGGCCTCGGTCATCTGCTCCATGGTCATCGGGATTTCCAGACGAATGACTTTGGCGGAATCCCAGAGGCGTTTAAGGTGTGCCTCGAGTTCAAATATTTTGCCGCCGTACACCCGGATACCTTCAAATACGCCGTCTCCATACAGCAAACCATGGTCAAACACCGACACCTTTGCCTGTTCTTTGTCCACCAGCCCGTTGTCCAGCCAGATTTTCATGCCACAACCTTTCATTGATGCCTGTACGGCTTTTTAGGATACGATTTTCCCATCGGACAGCTTAATCACTCGCCCCGCCTGACGGGCAATCCGGTCATCATGGGTCACCATCAGAATCGTCTGACCCTGCTGATTCAGCTCATTTAGAACCTCTAAGATACCATGTCCTGTCTTAGAGTCAAGATTTCCGGTCGGTTCATCAGCCAAAAGGAGCTTGGGGCCATTGATTAAGGCCCGGGCGATGGCCGCCCGCTGGCGTTCGCCGCCGGATAGTTCGTAGGGTTTATGCGGCAGACGGTCTTTGAGACCCATCCGCTCCAGCAGGGAAATGGCTTTGTTTTGCATATTTTTTTTGGACTTCAGCCAGCCGACGGGTCCTGCGGCGATCATGGCCGGCAAAAGAACGTTTTCGAGGACATTTAATTCATCTAATAAATGATAAAATTGAAAGACAAATCCTACATTTTGATTGCGAAACTGGTTGAGCCGGCCACTGGACATCTGGTCGAGCCGCTGACTTTCGAATTCTATTGTTCCTTTGTCGGGTTTGTCGAGGGCGCCAAGGATATGCAGCAGTGTGCTTTTGCCGCTGCCGGAGGCGCCAACAATTACGGCAAAGTCACCGACCGACAGGCTCATCTCGACTCCGCGGAGGACCGTCAGGGTTTGCTTGCCCATCGTATAGGATTTATGAATTCCTTTTGCTTGTAAAATGTGTCCCATTTTTTATCCGTTCGGGAAAATAGTCCTTTTAAATCTGGCTGACCTGCAAGGCCCGTACCGGCGATTGCCGCGCGGCCTGAATACTGGGAACACTGGCCCCCAGCAGGCAGGCGGCGACTGCGGCGGCAGCCACACAAGCCAGGACCGGCCATTCAATTGCATTGGGAATCTGGTCGATGGCGTAAATCGCCCGGTCCCAGACGCGCCAGCCGTAATGGTCGTACAGCCAGTTTTCCATCGCGTTAATCTTCCATAAAAACAGGCACCCGGCGGTCATGCCGATGGCGGTGCCAATCAGGCCGACAATGGCGGCAAAACCGAGAAAAATCGCGGCGACCCGTGAGGCCGGCATACCGAGGCTTTTAATCAGGCCCAGGTCGCGGGTTTTGTGGCCGATAATCATATAAAAGACAACGAAGATGATAAAGACTGTTACAATGCCCAGCATTAAAAATAAAAATGTCAGCATCAGTTGTTCTTTTTCCATGGGGCCTATGAATTCGCGGCGGTCCTGCTGCCAGGTCAGAACTCGCACATCATCGAGCATCTCGGCGTAAGGTTTGCCTTTGCAGGATTGCACATAGGTCTGCCAGAGTTGCTGGACCTGCCGGACGCCATCGGTGACAGAGACGCCGGTGGCAAAATGAATGTGGAGAGCGCTGGAACGGACGACCGGGGCATCCATGCCGCTGAGGATACGGGCCTGCTCCAGCGGCAGATAGATGGTGCGTCCATCCGGCTTGACTAAACCGCTGTGGCTGTGGTCACTGTAGTAAAAGGTCTTGGTGCTGACCATGTCCAGGCCGGCCCGGGCCAGTCCGCCTTTGGGATTCAACGGAAAACTGCTGATGGTCCTGCGGTCCAGCCAGGGACGGTCGGGGCTGTCGTATTGCCCTGTATCCGGGCGGCGATAGAGAATCAAATCGACACCGAGAATGCAACCGTCCATTTCGGGGGCATAGGATGGCTGGAAGGCACGTTCCGGATGGTCGGCATTATAGCCCAGCGTTTCGGCGAAATGGGTGGCCCGGCTGTGTTTGACCGGGTCAAGGCCGACATAATCGATGCCGACATTCCATGAGGAGCCGGGGCGAGTCATCAGGCCGACACCCTGGACAGTTTCAGAGACGGCATAAATAAAGGACTGCTTTTCGAGCTGCTGGATAAAATCGGCGGCGTAGGGAAAACCCGTTAACGACGAAGCCCGGATGACGCAATCACCAACGAAGCGATGGTTTTTTTCCTTGAACTCGTTAACCAGGCCGTTCATGACGCTCATAACCACCACAACGATGAATACGCACAGCGCAACGGAAATGACCGCCAGGATGCTGATCCGGCGGTGGAGAAAATAACGCCATGAGAGTTTTATGCCTATCATTATTCGTATCGTAATATTCTGACGGGGCGGATGCGTGCGGCGGCCACGGCGGGAATCAAGGCTCCCACAGCCGCAGCGGCGAGGGCCGCGACGCAAATCCAGAACGCCCACTGCCAGTTGACTTCGTTGGGGATTTTCGTGAACAGGTACGTACTGGCCTTCCAGATTTTCAGCCCGGTCAGGGCCGTGATGCCCTTTTCAATGGTTTCGATGTTGCGGGTAATCAGCCAACCCAGCCCTGCCCCCAGTACAGAGCCGAGAATTCCATTGGCAAGGCCAAATAGCAGATACATGCCCGCCACCGAAAGACTCGATGCCCCGCAGCTTTTGACGACGGCGATATCTTTCTGGCGGGTCATTACAATCAGATAGAAAATGCAGAATACCAGCAGCACCACACCAAAGCTGACGATGCCGAATATCAGCATCAGCATGTTTAATTGCTTATAGTATTCGGCAATCAGCAGCGCCTGCATCTGGCGACTGCTCTGGATTTCGACTTGTTCGGCCCAGGGATAACGGTCTCGTGCATAGGTCAGCCAGAGGCCGCGAATCATCGCCATGGCCTTTTCTTCATTGGTTCCGGGCTCCAGCGCGATCTGGAAGGATTCACAGCAGGTTTTGCGATCCGGATAGAGCAGATTGCTGAGAGCTTCAATCGGGACATAGACAAAGGCCTGGTCGAATTCATAGACGCCTGTCTGGACGACATCGGCAATGGTAAAACGAAGGACCTTGCGGGCAAAGCGAGGGGCGGCGGCTTCTCCGGCGGGGTTGGATTGTGAGGGGTCCTGTTCGACCAGTGTGCCGGTGGTAGCGGCGGCTTTGCGCCCGATGAACGACTCGACTTTCTGCATATCGTAGCTGTCAGTGATTTCATCCGGATCGTCGATGAGGCCGATGCCTACGAAACCGCCGATTTCGGCTTTGTCAGGAAAGTCGCCAAAAGCAACCTGTGCATCCGGCAGGTTCTTCTGGCGTATCAGGGCGTCCTTGAGCGGAGAGACCTGCAACTGGTTTTTCAAGTCGATGCCCAGAATCTGGGCGGCGCGAATCTGGCCGGGGCCAGTCAGCAGCAGGCCATTACCGCTGAGGACCGGGGTGGCGGCCTTCACGATGGACAGGCCGGCCAATTGCTGCTGGAAATCGGCATAATCTTCAATCTTAGAGGTGCCAGGGGCGGAGAGAATCACATCGCCGAGGTAATCGCCGACGCTGTCTTCGACGGAGCGGATAAAGCCGGTAAACAGGCTGGCCACCGTAATCAGCAGCGCACAGCATAACATCACCGCGGTAATGCTCAGCAGCACGATCCGCTTGCGGCTCAGATAACGCAGACACAAAAATAAGCTCCACTGTTTCACACAACAGCCTTTATGACAAGAGGCATACCGTCTCCAATGAGGCGGAATATCGGTCGATTATTCGCTTTTGGATTCTTTGACTTCCGGCTTGAGCAGCGGGAATAAAATCACATCCCGAATGCTGGTCGCCCCGGTCAGCAGCATAGTCAGGCGGTCGATGCCGACACCCAGCCCGCCGGCCGGAGGCATGCCGTATTTCAGGGCCGTGATGAAATCATCATCCATCTTGGCCATGGATTCTTCCTGGCTGAGGCCCCGCAACTGCTGGCGGAAATTGGCTTCCTGCACATCCGGATCATTCAGTTCGGTATAGGCGTTGGCCAGCTCCATGCCGGCAATGAACAACTCGAAGCGTTCGGCATACCGCGGGTCTTTTTTGCTCTGTTTGGTCAGCGGGCAGATGGCTGCGGGGTAATCAATCACAAACGTCGGATGAACCAGGGTCTGTTCGACGGTCATCTCGAAGACATCATTAATCACGACCGCATCGTCTTTGTCGGCGTCGTGAAGTCCCAGCGAGCGGGCCTTCTGACGCACCGCGGCAATATCATCAATGGCACAGCCGGCACATTCCTTGAGCAATTCGGCATAGGTCGCACGACGCCACGGACGGGCGTAATTGACCGTGACTTCGCCAAAGGGCAATTCCCAGCCGGAACAATGCTTTTCGACCAGATGGGTGACCATCTCTTCGGTCAAGTCCATCATGGCTTCATAATTGCCGCAGGCCTGGTACAGTTCCATCATGGTAAATTCCGGATTGTGCCGGGTGCTGAGGCC
>CAZKAI010000009.1:0-11735 GCA_964550565.1 uncultured Pirellulales bacterium | reverse complement strand
CGTTCCATAACTTCCGGGTTGGCCCACAGGTCCACATAACGCTGGCGATACCGCAAATCCTGATCGGACAGGCCGTGGAATTTTTCCGGCGGAGGCAGCAGGGCCTTGGACAGAATCTCGACCTTTTCGGCCCAGATGGTGATTTCGCCGGTTTTGGTTTTGCCCAACTGGCCTTCGGCCCAGATGATATCGCCCAGATCCAGCAGCTTAATCATCTCCCATTTGTCGGCCAGCAACTGCTTGCTGAAGCCAAGCTGAATCGAACCGTTCGAGTCACGCACGGTCAGGAAAATCAGCTTGCCGATATCCCGCAGCAGCACAATACGCCCGCTGCACCGGGCCTTGCGCCCTTCCTCATATCCGGCTTTGATGACTTCAGACAGTTCCGTATCCGGCATCCGCTGGCCATACGGATCGATTCCCATCTGCACTATTTTCTGGCGTTTTTCACGACGCATCTGTTCAAATTTACTGCCTGCTGCTTCAGTCAATTCCATATCCTTTCACACTCTCGAACCGGCAATTCTTTATCAAACGCATACGCTGCCGAAGATCACATTCTCTGAAAATTTTACTGTTTTAAAACAATCGTATTAGGGTCGGAGGGAAAGACCAGCTCCCTGCCTCCGTGGATTAATTTGGTTTGCAGCACCAGAAGCCCGGTGGCAAGCTGAGGGTCGGAATCCAGGGTCTGGGCCAGATTGCTGCGTTTGGTCGGGGCACTGGACTCATCGTGGTCCGCCTGAACCAGCACATCATTATCCCGCTGCATTTCCAGCATCTCACGCAATTCGGCGGTATTGGTCACCACTTCCACATCGGGTGCAATTCCCCAGTCCTTGCGGCCCAGTTTTTCCATCTGGTAACGGTTCTTGACCTGTTGATCGCTGGGCAAATGATAATAGGCAATGGTGTATTTCAATTGCGATCCGCCGCCGGTGTAAGGGGTTACCTGCTGCACACTGCCTTTACCATAGCTGCGTTCGCCGACCAGGGTTGCACGATTATGCTTGGGGTCCTGCAGGGCACCGGCTACAATTTCCGAGGCACTGGCGGAGCCTTCGTTAATCAATATCACCAGCGGGTAGGCCGGGTGCGTGCCTTTGGCGTGAGCGATATCATAGGATGCAAATCCGTTCCTGGGGCTGCTTTTGACAATCACGCCTTCGCTGATGAACAAATCCGCCACTTCCGCAGCGCTGGTCAGGTAGCCGCCGGGATTATAGCGTAAATCCAGAATCAGACCATTGAGACCGTCTTTCTCAAGCTGTTTGAGAACCTCGTCGAGGTCCGGGCCGCTGGTTTCGGTAAACGTTGTCAAACGGACGTAAGCGATGCGGTTGGCCGGGTCCACAATCCAGTCCCACTGACCATCCGCTTTGCGCTGCCAGCCTCGCAGCGGCTGGACTACGATGCGATCCCGGACAATGGTCACGTCCCATGTTTTGCCGGTGGACGGCCGGCGCACGGTAATGGTGACCTTGGTGCCCTTGGGGCCGGTGATTTTCTCAACAGCACAATAAATCGACATTTTGTCGGTCGGTTCCCCGTTGACATTCAATATTTCATCATCGGCATCCAGCCCGGCGCGATAGGCCGGTGTATCGGGAAGCAGGCTTCCGATTTTCAAAACGCCGGTGGCCTTGGAAATCTCCACACCGATTCCGGAAAACTGCTGGGTCATCGATTTTTCGAAATCCTTGACATTCCACGGCCAGACGAGATTTGTAAACGGATCCAGCGCCGACAATGCGGCCTCGGCAAAGTGAGCAATGACCACTTCTTTGGGCACCGCCAGCGAAGTTTCATTCAGCTCCATCATATCATCAAACAACTGGGCAATGGAGCGAAGCGTCTTTTCACCTTGTTCCTGCTTGAACGCCGCTTCGATGGAATCGATGCCGACGGACCACTTGTCCAGCGTGTTGGGCTCTGCCCGCCAGCCGAGTTCTTCCTTGCTGTCGGCAAGGACCTGCCCCAGAAGACGGCAGCGCTGGATGGCTTTTTCACACATGAGAGCATAATCCAGTCCGTTGACATAATTGGTCTCCAGCGCCTGCAAGGCCCGCACAAACATATACGGCTCAATGCCTTCATAACGCTGCTTGGCCGATTCCCCGCAATCGCTCTTTTTGAGCGACAGTTCAATCATCGCCAATTCGGTCAGTTTCTCGGCATACTCTTTATAGTGCTTGTCGTCCTCATACAGCAGGGTCAGCCAGTAGTAACAATGACCGTACGCCTCAATCCATTTGCCTTCCTTTTCATACTGTTCGGCTGCGGCTTTGGCTTTCTGGATGGCCTGCTGAACAAAGGGATCTTCCAGAACAGCACCCTTGGCTTCGGGCGCAGCATAATCCCGGGCACGAATGGCCGCCGCCAGGACCAGGTCAATATCATTCGGTTCATAAGACACATCCAAATCCCCGAAAGGTTCCTTAAGCGGGGTGTCTTTATCCGCGGCAAGGGCATGATCTGCTGCCGGATCCGCCGCTGCGGTATCCGGATTATTGGGGTCCGAATCGCTCTTGTTGATTTTGGCTTTTTGTTTATTTAATTCGGCAAGCTGCTCCTCAAACGCAGCCTGACGTTTTTTCTCACGTTTTTTCTGAAGCTCTTCATAACGGCTCAGGATATTGGCCAACTGGGCCATCTGTGCATCCGATCCGGTGTTGAGAAACTCACAGGTCTGCTTTGCCCCGACAAAATCACCGGCCAGGATTCGCTCCACAACCGCATCGACGGATCCTACCCGGGCCTCAATGGCCGGTTTCGCAGGCGGCTCAGGGGCCGGTGCGGCAGCCTGAATATTCGGTTCAACCGCAGGTTCGGCAGCTCCGTTGTCGCTGGTGGGTTCACAGCCCGTTATACCTACAGCAAGGCAGACCAGCCAGCCGCAGACCAGCATGGAATAAAACCATCGTTTCCGATTAAAATGAAAAGAATATAATAAATTCATAATAGCCTTAATTGACCGGAAAACGGCAGGACGACGCTTCGCCGCCCTGCCGTATCGTTTTCCTTATCCGCGTTCGGCGGATTTGACTCGATTGGCTGGTTCGCCTGTTACAGGCACTCGGCAGCCTTGCCGGCACAACCCAGAACATGCAGCTTGTGCTTGACCATCTGGCGGATGGCTTCACGGCCGGGGGCCAGATACTTGCGAGGATCAAACTCGCCGGGCTTTTCAGCAAAGACCTGGCGAATCTTGGCCGTCAGGGCCATACGCAGGTCGGTGTCGATATTGACCTTGCAGACGGCCATCTTGCCGGCCTTGCTGATAGCATCTTCCGGAACACCCATCGCATCGGGCATCTTGCCGCCGTATTTATTGATCAGTTCCTTGAATTCCGGCAGCACGGAGCTGGAGCCGTGCATGACCAGCGGGTAGCCGGGCAGACGTTTCTGAATCTTTTCGACCACATCGAAGGCCAGCTTGGGCGCGGTTTTGAACTTGTAGGCGCCGTGGCTGGTGCCGATGGCCACCGCCAGTGAATCGCAGCCGGTCCGCTTGACGAAGTCTTCGGCCTGGGCAGGGTCGGTCAGGTGAGCCATCACGTCGTCCACGCCGGCAACGTGTTCTTCGATGCCGCCGAGCTGTCCGAGTTCGGCTTCCACCACAACACCATGAGCATGGGCGTATTCGACGACCTGCTTGGTGATTTTGACGTTTTCTTCGAACGGATGATGCGACGCATCAATCATCACCGAGGTAAACCCGTCATCCACGCACTGCTTGCAGATTTCGAAAGTGTCCCCGTGGTCCAGGTGCATGCAGATCGGAATCTGCGGGTTTTCCTTGACCGCAACATCAATAATGGCGCGAAGATAGCTCATCTTGGCATAATCGCGGGCGCCTTTGCTGATCTGCAGAATCAGGGGAGCCTTTTCTTCCACGATGGCTTCCACGATACCCTGCGTGATTTCCATATTGTTGACGTTGAACGCGCCGACGGCATACCCGTTCTTGTACGCCATTTCAAACATTTTTTTGGTTGTCACTAACGGCATAACTTCTCCTTTACACGAAAAGGTTAATAAGTACTTTATTTTTTAAATATTCTTCCGCTTCTGCGGATTTTAAACCATTCTTTGTCGAATTACTGCTGCGCTCGGGTACCCACCAGGCCTGTATAGCGGCGCGACCCGAGGGCCAGTTCCTTGACGCCCTGCGGCCAGACACTGAACATCACGCTGTTGCGATCCAGCGACTGGTCAAAGGACACTTCCATGGAGTAGAACAACCGGTGATACTGACGAATCAGGGCAAAATCATTGCGGATGCCTTTGCCGAAATCAAAGTTGTATTCCTGGGAATAGGTCACCCAGTAGCGCGGTGCAAGCTGATAGGTGACTGCACCGACCACCGAATGCGACCCCTGTTCATAGATATCGGAAATTCCGTCATTGTTTTCATCGATATCGACAATCACCGGACGCAGATAACGACTGCCCAGATAGACACTCATATCCGGGAATAAATAACGCGACATCCCCATATCGAACTGCTGAACCACGCCGCTTTCCATATCATAATTCATATCACTGAGCACGGCGGTTGTATCGCTGATACGCCATTCCATATCCGTATTGATCGTATCTCGCACCATGCTGTAATACCGGTCGTTGCGCCGCAGAAAGACCGGAATCGACGGATCATTGTAAATAAATCCGGCCGGCCCGAAGGTGTAGGGCAGTCCCTGGGCCGTAGGTGACTCGTCGTTGATCCAGGTCGAATCCACATCCAGCCGCAGCCAGTCCACCGAACGGCGATTGTCGGCCTGACCGCGATGAGTCTGCCAGCGCTGGCTCAGGCCAACATTGACCACATCACGCTGCTTGATGCCGGCTTCGGTTTCTTCGAATGCGGCGGCTTCCACATGCGGCATCACAATATGTCGGATGCCATCAATATCCCACAGACGCGACTGCACCGACGGGTCTTCCTTCCAGAACATCGTTGAAGCCCGCACGCCGCCTTCACCCAGCATCGCGGTATTATTGGAATTGGACGCCATCGGACCGCTCAGGGCCAGATCATAGCCGTTCTGGTCTTCAAAGGCATAGGTTCCGGCCACATACGGAGAGAATTTCGCCGTACCCAGCATGAACGGCCAGTCCACTTCATTGCGCGTGCTGCCGAAGGTATAGAAATCCTGTGAAGGATGATCCACGCCGTAGATTCGGGCGTAATCGTTATCATAGCGGTCACGCAGGCGGCTGATGCGGCTGTCGCTGTACCAGGTCAACTGGTGATCCCACAGCGATTCGCCTTTGCGGTGATACTCAATCGTCGGCTGTTCCTCGGTCATGGTCTCAAAGTCGTTGATCCGCGCCTTGCCCAGAATGGTAAATGCCCAGTTGTCCCGCTGCTGCTTGAGATACAAGAGGGTTTCCTGCCCCTTATCCGTGTAGAACTCATCACGATACATCAGCTCCTGGAAGTTGCGGTCGGACAGATACCCCACCTCGATGGTCGCCTGCCAGTCGTCCGGCAGAAGTTCCCGATGGCGAAGCCCGAAACGACCTCGAACATCCTGATCGGGATCCAGATTTCTGCGATTTTCCGAACGACCCAAATCATCCTCGCCGCGGTCGGTCATCACATAGCCAATCATGCTGCCGAACGAGTTTTCATCCTCGTATTCCATCTCGGCACCGCCGCCCACGCCGCGTTTGCTGAAATAGTCCGCCGCCAGACGGGCTTCCATGCCCGCGGGTTCCTTGAAGCCCAGCAGACGGAACAGGTGCCACCGGGTTTGAACAGAGGTACCAAAATCCGAATCATTGCCCACAGACAGGCTGCTGATCGGGATATCCGGGCGAACAAATTTAGTCCGCATTTTCGGCCAGCCAAACAGCTTGGTCTGGTAGTATTTCATATTGACATCGTACATCGAGCCTTCCCAGTGGGCAGCTTCGTCACGTCTTTGTTCGGCAGAGACCTGTTCGGCCTGCTGCAAGGCTTCGGCACGCTGGCTGACATCGTCTTCCCGCATCACGACCATGCGGCTGGCATTGGCTGAGACCTGCGGGATATAAAATTCGCTGCTGGTCAATTGCACATTTTCGGCCTGAAACAGGCTTTCCCCCACCTGGCGAAGACGCTCGGCCGACAGGTAAATCGGCAGTCCGCGTTTCTCATCAAAAAACCGCATCTCGGCATTGACCACCGCCGCCTGTTTTCTGGCAAAATCATAATAAATTTCGTCGGCTCGAATCGTCCGGCGGCCTTCGGTCATCACAATATTGCCCCGCAGATAGGCCGATTCCAGCCCGCCCTGTGCCAGATCACGACCGCTTTTTTCTTTGGCCAGATCAAACTGACCCTCCTGGAAAAACAGCACGGCGCTGTCAGCCTGAAACTCCAGAAGATTGTCGGCGCTTTGCCGCTGCCACAGATAAAATCGCCCCGATACCGTGACCACTTCGCGGCCATCGGGCGTTTTCATTTTTTCAATCACCGGCTCCGGATCCCAGACCGCCGACACATGCACCGGATAACGGAATACCGGCTCCCGGGTTTTGGGCTGCACTGCCGGCTCTGTCACCACCGGAGATTCGGCCGCCTGAGCTTCGCTGACAATGGCAGTCGGGGCGTCCAAATCCTTTGGGCGAACCGCCTGAGGAACCAGGGCTTCAGGGGAAATCTGTGGGCCTTCTTTGATGGAAGCCGCGGCATCCTGAGCACGTTCAAACAACGGCCTTTTCTGTAATTCATCACAAACCAAATCATGCTGCTGTTCAGCGGAGGCAAAAACTTCCCCCGTGACCACAAAACGCACAATCAGATTATCGCCGCCTTCCAGCAGCAGTCGTTCCATTCCTGAACTGCGGGAACGCTTGCCCTGCCGAACAAGAACATCTTTTTCCAGATAAACCTGAACCTGATAATAGGATTGATTGCTCATTCCCGGCACATCGCGGCCATAGGCACGCAGCCACACCGCGGCATTCTGACTGGACAGATAATTATCTCCAATCGTCATCGAAAATCCGTTTTCGAACAACAGTACATGCTCATCCGGCCGCTGGGTCTGACGGCAGGCCCACATCACAGGCGCCTTCAGTTGAAGGTCCTGACCGGCCAGCAAACCCGTCGAATCCATCGGCACATCAGCAATCCCGCTGACCAGTACCGCGATTATCAACAGTCCTGTCATATCAATCCATTTCGTTTAAGTCGTTATTCAATGTCGTCTATGCGCAGTTTCCCCCCGCTGCGTGGGCAAATTATAGTCGCTATGGCACGCTAATTCCAGCGGAAAAAGCAATTTGTGAAGGCTAAAAACGTATAATCTATCGAAGAAAAACGGGGTTATTGTTGTGAAATAACACGGTTAAGGTGATTTGCATTTGAATATTAATGGAGAAATAAGATGTTTTATTGCTGTATTAATAAAATAGCGGCAATCCCAGAAAACTGCGATTGCCGCTCTCGTTTCAAGATGTAGCCCGGTTAGATATTACTATTTTGAAGCAAGGCCGGGAAATCTTTGTGGACTTTGATAATCAGTTCACCAAACAGGGTATTAGCCCAGGCAAACCATTTTCGTGAAAAGTCGGCGGGATTGTCCTTGTTGAATGACTCATGCATAAAGCCGGTGCCGGCATGGGTTGTTTTGAGCATGTGCAGGCACTGGAGCACTTCCTGTTGATCCGTACTGGTCAGCGCCCGCAGAATAATGCCCATCGGCCAGATGCCGTCCTTGCCGGTGTGGGGACTGCCGGAACCTTCGGCGGCCTTGCCCCGCATGTACCACGGGTTATAATCGCTGACCAGGAACTTACGGGTCCGCTGATAAATCGCATCTTCGGGCTTGTGTATTCCCAGGTAGCTCAGCGACATCAGGCTGGGCACGTTGGCATCGTCAATGAACAGGCGATTGCCGAATCCATCCGCTTCATAAGCATAAATTTCCCCGAAATCAAGATGTTCGGCAGTACCCCACTTCATAATAGCTTCCTGCACTTCATCGGCCAGAGCATTGCACTCGGCGGCAAATTCAGGGGTCTTCAGGGCCTTGGTGTAAATTTCGGCCAACTGACGTAACACCTGCACCGCAAACAAGTTAGAGGGAATCAAAAACGGCAGGACCGTCGCATCGTCGGACGGCCGGAACATCGAGCAGATCATCCCGACGGGGCAAATCGGCATGCCGGTACCCTCATACACCGGGGCATCGGTCATCCGGCTGGTTTCACGAATGAAGCGGTACGGCGTCTTGCCGTCTTTGCGCTGTTCGGTTTTGAAGGTTGCCACGATCAGCCGCATCGCCTTGTCCCAGTCGGCATCGAACACCGACGTGTCGCCGGTGATGCGATAGTATTCATACGCCAGACGCACGACATAGCACAGCGAATCGATTTCCCACTTGCGTTCATGAACGCCGGGCTTGATTTTCGGGCGATCGCTGTTCCATTCCGATACCCGGCTCAGGTCCTTATAAAACGCATTGGCATACGGATCCAGCAGGACGCATTTGGTCTGGCGGACAATTAATCCCTGAATCATCTTGCGGAGTTTTTCATCATCATGCACCAGCGGCATATACGGCCAGACCTGACAGGTCGAGTCGCGCAGCCACATTGCATCGATATCGCCGGTAATCACAAACGTATCCGGCTTGCCATCTATGACTTCATAATCGACCGTCGTATCCAGCGTATTGGGGTAACAGTTTTCAAACAGCCAGGCCACCTCCGGGTCTTTAATCAGGGCCTTGAGTTCGGCAATCTTGTTATCCACACCTGTACTGACAAAGGTACGCTTGCCGGATTCCGGACGTTTGGATATAAATCCTTCAGCGGGCTGGGCAGCGATCACCGATTGGCCCATCGTCAGGCTAACCGTCGTTACCGAAGCCGCTTTTAAAAAGTCACGTCGTGTGTACATATTTGGTTTCTCCTGATTTCGATTTCGTTAAGAGTCGATTCTATTTGCGACGATCCAATTCATTGAGGGCAAACACCGTCGCTCCAATGGACACCGCCATACTCGTATCCAGTACCGCACGGCCGACACCCAGCCGTTTCATGGAATCATACTGGAGGGTCTTCTGCGACCGCGGAACCTTGATCGTCTTGACGCTGCCGGCAATAAATTGTTTGCACTGTTCCGGATTTTCGAAGTCGAATGACTTCTGCACGATGCGCGGCAGTTTCTGGCCGGTATAGCTGTCAATCGTTCCGTTCATTTCGGCCAGGACAGACTCAATAAACAGCGGATACGCAGCCGCCAGCCCGCCGCCAATGACAATCAGGCCGTCCAGCAGTGTAATGGCATTGGCCAGGGCGTCGCCAATGACTTCACCCATTTCGGCGAAGGCTTGAAGTGCTGCGGCTTTATTGCCGGTCTGCTTGCCGGTGCCGATTTCATAAATATCCTTGGGGGACGGGGCTGTCGCGGGATCAATTCCGGCCACACGGGCATAAGTCCCCTGCACGGCGCGGATGCTGACGCCCTCTTCGGCGAAACATTTGGGATGCCGCTTGTTGCGGGTAATCCAGATTTCACCGGCGGCGGAATTGTCGCCGATGTAAAGCTGACCTTCGCGGACAATACCGGCGCCAAAGCCCGTGCCCAGCGTAATGCCGAACAGATTATTGAACCGCTTGGGCGAGCCGGCATCTGCAAGCATTTTATTCACTTTAGGCAGAAAACCCGCTATTGCTTCGCCATAGACGAACAGGTCGCCGTCGTTGTTGATAAAGACCGGAATCCCAAAGGTCTCTTCCAGAAACGGCCCGAGGGCAACGCCGCCGCCATAGGCCGGAAGATTGCCCATATTATCGATGATGCCATTGGGGTAATCCGCAGGGCCGGGAAACGCAAAGCTGATCGCCACCGGCTTTTGCGGCAACTGTTCCATGACCTGCTTGAAACCCTGTACCATCGTATCCAGACTCTTGTCCAGCTCTTTGGCATGGGCCGGCAGCCGGACCGGCTTGGCAACTTCGGTCATCCCCTGCATCGCCGAGAACACAAAATTGGTCCCGCCCGCATCGAGCGTCAGGACGATTCGCTTATCATTGATATAACTCATGGTTACTTCCCTTCTGAATGGAAATATTGCATTAACAATTGGAGCATTTTTCGGCTTTACTGGGGCCTTTCAGCGACAAGACCAGCAGGTACGCAAAGCAGATCGCCGGAACGATATAAGACAGGGTTCCCATCTTGGCATCCACCAGTTTGCTCATCACCATCGGCACAAGGGCACCACCCGAAATCGCCATACACATCAGCCCGCTTAACTCATTGGCACGGCTCGGCTCTTCTTCCACGGTAATCGAGAACAGCATCGGCCAGATGTTGGCAAAGCCAAAACCGGCCGCTAATACACCAATAAATCCCAATACCGTTCCCCACATCAACACAACTTTACCCGTCATCGTTCCATTCATATCATATATGGGCATTTCAAGAGATGGATTTCCAACCATTAAAATTAAGGCACCCAATAATCCAAGAGCTGCTGACAAGCGGAAGAAATTGCGAGGGGACATTATGGTCAATACCGCTCCACCCAGCAGACGGCCGACCGTCAGCATCAGGAAAAAGAAGGGGGCTCCGAATTTATTTGCTGTCGTTTCCGCAATTCCGATTTCCTTCATCAACGGCGAGAGGAACCGGCCCATCGAGGCTTCGGCACCCACATAGAGGAAAATACCCAGAACCGCCAGGGCAAAGACCGGCTTTTGCAGCAGACCCAGACTTGACCCGATGCTCGGGGGAACATCCGCCTTGGTCTCATCAATCTTCAGCGTCAGCACCCAGACAAAGGCACCTGCCATCAGGACAAAAAAGATGGGAAATACGCCGCGCCAGCCCATTTTGGCAAGAATGGCAATACCCGACAGGGCCGTGCCGCCGACAATAAACGAAGACACCGTACTGCCGACACCCTTGAAGCCCTGCGCAAAACTCAGGTTACGACCGTAGGCCCCTTCGGCGCTGACATCCCTCATAATCGGGTTACCCGCCACCTGCAGGAACGTAGTACCCACACCCAGAACAAAGATGCAGACCAGCAGCAATATGTAATTGGGCACAATCAGACACGGGACCAGCATCGCTACCGCATTAAGACCCAGCCCCAGCAGCAGCAGATTTTTCTTGCCGATGCGGGCCGCCAGCAGGCCGCCCGGTACACTGAACGCTGCAAAGGCAATGAACACAAAAAATGACAACAGCGTCGCCATGACATTGCTCAGTTGGTAATTTTCCTTCACCGCATCCGACATCGGCCCCATGGCATCGGCTACACCCATCACAAAGAACGCCAGCAGAATCGGCAGGGTCTTCATTCTCATTTGGTTTTCCTTTCTGAAATATCAATTATTGAATTAAACCGCACAGTGTTAAACAATCATTCTTACTTGTTTTCCAGAGACATCGAGTAGGGTGCATCTTCCGGCGCCGTACCCCACTGGGTATTGGGCTGCGGCCCCATCTCGAAACGAACCGTACCGCCGGCCTGAATTGCATCGTGGCGGAGGAACGTCTTTGTGTAAGGCTTGCCATTGAATGCAGCCGATTGAATATACAGGTTCTCTTTGGAATTCTGCGGGGCCTGAATCTCAAAGGTCTTGCCGTTTTCCAGCTTCAGCGTCACCTTCTGGAACAGCGGAGCACCGATGACATACTCACCCGCACCCGGGCAGACCGGGTAGAAGCCCATCGCCGAGAAGACATACCATGCCGAGGTCTGGCCGTTGTCTTCATCACCGCA
>CAZKAI010000008.1:12937-56534 GCA_964550565.1 uncultured Pirellulales bacterium | reverse complement strand
CTTACAACCCCTGTCGGGGTTTGTCTGTAACATGAATGCTTTAAATTAAGCACAGGCAAATTTATTGTCCTTTTGATTGGGAACCGACCCTCGGTTTCTCCGTCATTTGAAACCAAGGTTTTATCCCAAATAGTAACAACTTATTTCTTTCTTATATAGGAGCTATAACCTCGCAAGGTACTGACAAGCAATGCATAGTCCGAGTTAGCCACTTCAAGGACACATTCTGACTGTTTGGCTTTCAAGTATAATGCCTCGACAGGTATTTCCCTGGGGACAATTGAAACAAGAGGCTGTTCAGACACATCAAGAGGATCCCGTTTAAAATTCAATGGGTACACACAAGCCTCATCAATTCCTCCAATATCGCTGTGATCAAGCGTATTGTCTTTCAAGACAATTTTATCAATCCCCCTTTCCTGCAATATGGATGTTAATGAATGACTTGAGACAAGGGTAGAATCGATTCTGGAGCATACATAATTATCAATTTTTAATTCGATGCAATGATCTGTGTCATTTATCTCAAGATAAAAAGGGCCATTCAGCATATCCACAGTAAGCGAAGGGTCTGATGTAATCCGTCTTCCCTGAAGTATATTCTTATTGAGACAATGGACAACGGTTGCTGTTAAGCGAAATTTATCTGTAATACTTGCACTGCTCTGTTGAGTGTCCGAAGGCCAGAACAAGGTTTCGCCATCACGAATTGTGTATTTTACGATGATATTGTCGGGAATTTCAAAATACTCCTTGTCTCCAATTGAAAACTTGACAGAAGCGGGTACATTCTGTTCAGATATTTCCTTTTGAACTTCCGAACTTCCTTGATTCTTATCATTAAAGACAACATGAATCACCCAATACGCGATTAATACCACGGCTACTGTCAAAACCACCTTTCCCTTACTCATATTCATGCCCTTTCATAATCTATTTTATGCAAGAAGATTATTCAATCTTTTCTGCGACTTGTTTTGCAGAAGGATTATCTGTCGCCCCGCTGGGGCTTAGAAAAAAGAGAAACCTGCATCCGGAGGCTTACGCCGCCGGCTATGAAACTTACTACCCCTATCGGGGTTTGACTATAACACAGATACTAAAAATCAGGCACAGGTACCATTTTTCTCCTTTTTATTGGTAACTGTCCCCGGTTTTGGCAGTTAAGCTTTAATATAAATATCCCAGGGAATGGCGTAATCATTTTCAGATAACTGAATAATCTTTTCAGTGGGGGCAATCACTATACCTTTTTCAATCTTTAGCTGGGGATATGTTTTTCGGAAAGCCGTAATGCCTGTTGTATCTTGTCGGGTTGGGCGGCTCTTTGCCTTGATTTCAATGGGATAAAAAATCCCATCTCTTTCCAGGAGGATATCCACTTCGGCCTGGCGATGGGTTCGCCAGTGGTACATAATCGGTTTTGGAGACATAACCGAACATTGCTTTCGAATCTCACCTGCCACAGCGGTTTCGAATAACGCTCCCCAAAGCGGATGGGACGGGATTGCCTTTGGCGAAGAAATCGCCTGGGCGGAGCAGGCGATTCCCGTATCAATAATATATCCCTTGGGTTTGCTGGCAACACGTTTTAGGGTATTGCCGGAATAGGCCGGTACTTCAAACCATTGGAAGGTAGCGATGAGCATATCAAGCCAGCGTTTGGATGTTTGGGGATTGAGACCCAGTTCACGTCCTAACTGGCTGTAGTTGATTTCCTGCGAAGTTAATGCTGCTGTTAATCGTACAAATCTGCCGAATTGCTGCCAGTCGGATACTTCAGCGAGAAGTCGAACATCGCGTTCAATATAGGTTCTCAAATAAGCATTATGAAAATCATTAATTGTTTCCAAAGGCAGAAACTTTGCCTCCGGTAACGACCCTCTCCATAGAATTTCATAGAGTGTGGCATCCGTTTGCATTCGTTCAGGGGTTGATTCCAGAAGGCTATCAGGATTACTCAGCCATTTTTCCAGCCATGGCTGTTTGATTTGAGTCTGAGTGAATTCGGAAAGACAGAACCCTTCAAGGTCAAGAAAGACAGCGCGTCCGGCAAGACTTTCTGCGATGGACTTTAAAACGCTCCATTGTTGTGATCCGGTCATGATGTATTGCCCGGGACTTCTGTCTTGATCGATACGGCGTTTGATGGCAGGTACCAATTCAGGGGCATACTGAATCTCATCGAGTATCAAAGGCCTTCTTAGGTGATTGTCCAAAAAAAGGTCGGGATCCCGCCGGGCATTGTCAACATCAATCACCGGGTCGAAAACAATGTTGTCAGCATTGCCAAATAGGTGTCGCAGGAGCGTACTTTTTCCAACCTGTCTTGCGCCTGTTATGACCACTGCTGGAAACGAGGCTGTAAGTTTGTGGAGTTTATTTGTCACAATTCTTTCAATATACATACTGGGAAATATAACACTGCCGCCATTAGAATGCAACATATTTCTTTTAAAAACAGCGATATAATCTGTAATATAGCCAGTTTCTATCACATGTCTATCTGTTTATATCTATTATTTCAGTTAATTAAACACTATTTTTGTAAGCATTCAGGCGGGCTAAGGGAAGGGATTCGGAGAATTGCGGGGCGGGTCAGTTGCCCAAGAGCTTTATCAGCCAGTCATAGGAGGGAATTTTCCGGATGGCCGGATCGATTTTTAGGGCGGTCTGCATTTCTTTCCGGGCGTTCGGAAAGTCATTGCGGGTATAAAATAGATAGGCCAGCATGGCATGTGCGGGTGCGGTCTGTTGTTCGGGAAACAGGGTGATGGCCCTGTTGAGCGTCTCCATGGCCTTGTCGGGATGTCCCGATTTGTCATAGGCGTCGGCCAGGCTCAGATGCGGCCCGATCATGCTTGCAGGCTCCAGCGACAGCGCCTTTAACAGATGAGCGATGGCCTGGTCGTACTGGCCGGACTGGCTGTGGATCGAGGCCAGTTCCAGATACGCCTCGACGGTGCTGGGATTCAATTTCAGGAGAGTTTTCAAGACCGACTGGGCCTCTGCGATTCTGGCCTGGCTGTGCAGGTTTCGGGCGAGGTTCAAATAGGCCAGATGATAGGGACAGAGCCGGAGCACTTTTCTGAGCTGTTCTTCTTCGGCTTTGAGATTGCGAAGGCCGCTGTTGTTGAAAGCCGCGTACTGAAAGAGCATCTGCCAGTCGTCGGGTCGGTTTTGAAGGGCCTGCCGGTGCTGTTGAGTACAGGCCTCCAGCCCGCTTTTGGACAGGGCCAGAAGCCGGCTGTCGATGTCCTGCTTTGTGTCCGCCAGACGGCGGGCATGGTCCAGTTGGCTGGTAAACGGCGGCTTTTGGAGAAATGTCTGATATACGAGGCTTAAACAGACCACCCGCTCGTAGTCCGTGTAGGCCATCATGTGGGCGACTTGTTCTTCGGTGAGGGGTTCGCTTACGGCCGGATGCAGGGCCGGCGGCAGCGTTTTTTGGATATAGGGCAGTATCGCACAGGCCAAAATATAATTGCCTTTGAAGGTCATGTGGACATGTTCGTAGAACAGCTCCCGGCCTGGGACCTGATGCGGGCTGGCGGCGTCCATGACAGCGATACTGTCGGCAAAATAGAGCTTATCCTGTCCGGCGTCGGCTGAGGCGGCACGAAGGATTTCATTGATGCGGTTATCCGCCCGGAAACGCAGCGTATCGTACTGGCGGGCAAGGATGTATCTTTCCCTGGCTTTTTGATAATCCGCGGTATTCCAGTAACAATCGCCCAGACGAAATTGAAGCTCAGCGTAAACGGCATCGATTTTTTCGGCCTCGAGGTACTTTTCAATCGCCCGGGCAAACTGTCCCTGGGTCTGGAGGGCAACGCCCTGCTGATAGATTTCCTGCCATGTTTGCTGGTCGGCATCGGCCAATTGCAATGCGTGGAGGGATGCAAAGGGCGGGCAGTCTTTCAGATTCGTGGGTACATTGGAGACAATGACGGCGGCTCCGGCCTCAAGCCCCACCCGGCAGATATCGGCGAGATTCTTTTCGAAATGCCGGTAACTGATGTCCAGAGCCGGATCATCGCAGCGGATCTGCTTATCCAGAAACATCTCCAGCCCGCCCCACTGCTTTTGCTTTTGGGGATCGGGGGCAGCCCATTGCATGAGCTGTTCGAGAAGCTGGCCGGTGCGGGTGGATTTGAGAGCGATATTGGCCCGAATCACCGGCAGGTTCGGCGATAACGGGGCAAACACGGTGCCGGGTCCATAGGGGCCGACAATTTCGTTATTGCCCATATAGACAATGACTATATCCGGCTGGTATCGGGCACAATCTCTGGCGATTTCGAGAACGGCGTGAGAATTGATAGCGGGCATCGCGGCGGTTAGGACCTCGAAGTTGATTGTGGGGTACATGGCATCGAGCATGACTTCGAGGATATGACCGAAATTGTAAGCGGGTGCGGGTACGCCTGCTGCGGCGGATTCTCCGAGAATGAAAATGCGGCGGGTTTGTGTGGATTTTCGGGTGTCGAATACAAACCCGTCAAAATGACGGGCCATCGAAGGCGGAAAAAACCGCCAGGCGAATTGATAATTATGGCAATAGACTGGCTTGTCTTCGAGCTGGCGTTTGATGATGGCTCGGGGGGAATATCCGAAACTCATACAGCGCAGGGTTAATTCCAGAATGCCGAAAAAAAGAGCGGGAATTAATACAATGCCAGCCAGGCGAAACAACCATAGCTTTGTCCTGCCGGGCGGCGGTGCAACAGGGATGATTTTTTGAGGGCTATGTTTTTTCGATCGCTTCTTTCGGCTCATAGTTATCTACATCGGATCTACCTGGGAAAGAAGTTAAGGTGCAGTTGCGCACAATCGTCAGACACATTATTTGATGTAAATTTTGGTCTTGTTGTCTTCGCGGAGCTTTTCGCCGGTGAAGGGGATAAACTCCTGATGCCATTTGAATGCCCAGAGGTTCTCCAGTTTGACGTTATCCACGTGCCCATCAAGGAAAGACACATTGGATGTGCCCCAATGACGTCTGAGTATCAGACGGCGGATATGATTGGTCACCGGCCCATCCGCGCCGGTATTTCTGTTTGGCGGTTCCTGGGACAGATCGAAATTGACTGGAATCGTATCGGTATGCTTGGGCCAGGCATCCACCCACAGGCAGTCAAAAAAGACGGGAACCGAGGCAGAGTTTGGGGCCTCCAGGGTGTTTGCGTAGGCAAATTTTTTGAGATTTTCCGCAGATTCCACCCAGGTATTGTTATAATTCGCGGGATATCGATAAATCCATCCATTCAAGCCATAGGAACCATGCTCCGGCCTGGCTACACCAGAAACCCAAGTCCAGGATTTGGCAGAAGTGCCCCACTCGCCTATTTTAACTGTCTCATTTACAATTGTAGATGGACAATATCTTACTTTGTTCAATTCTCCCATCTGTTCGGACAACTGGTTCAAATAGAGGCCGGAATAATAGGTAAACATGCGTCCGTTGGTCTGTTCAGAGTAAAGCCGCAAGGCCAGTGACAGCGAACGCACATTGGCGCGACAGGTTAAATTTTTTGATTTTTCTTTGGCTATCCTCAGTGCCGGGACGATGATGCTCAGCAGCAAGGCGATGATAGCAATAACAACCAGTAATTCGATGAGGGTGAAAGCTGTTTTTTTTCGCATAGGATCTCCAATTAGCTAACCTCTTTAATATTCCGCCTGATGAATATCCTCTTCTGCTCAGGTTTGAATTGCATTTGAGTTTTCCAGTCTTTCAAACCCAATTACGATTTCCACCTGATAATCAACAAATTGGAGCAATGGCTTGATGTGCTGGAGTAACCAGCATATTCTCAAGCACTTAAGTATCACTATAACAATCTCTTCACAAAGATTCAAGATGTTGACATCAATTTTTTTATGAATTGCTGCAACTATAGCTCTGTAAATAGCTTATGGCATGCCCATAAATAGATTGTTCAGCTTTGTCAAAATCCTGCTGCTGTATTTATGATGAATGGTACTGAATCAGCGGTCCATAACAGATATAAGATGAATGTTTATATCGAGTTAGGCGCAGACGCGTCTGTTGTTTCAATAGACGGCATAAAAAAACAGGTTTCCGGGCGTCTGGACCGACACCCGGAAACCGTTGTTATCGATAAAACAAATTGTACTTACGGAAGGCTGATCTGATAGGCGTCTTCCAGCCATTTTCCGGCGAAAGAAGCGAAATCGATCATATCAATCCGGCAATCGTCATTGACGTCCAGTGCCACCATCAGCGCGTCTGCAGCCCAGGCTTCCCGATCGCAGACCCACGGCTGATCTGTCACCGTCACCAGATACTCATGGGCGACTTCCTGAGCGCTGAGACCGTAGTTCCATATCTTCAGGTCGTCGAGCATACCGTTAAAGTATCCGTCTCCTGCGCCCCACATGCTTCTGGCAATCCAGTTCTGTGTCGTCGGTGCAAAACTGATCGGATCGTTGGTCATACTCGTATTGACAGCAACCCGTTCGCCGTTGACATACAGCCGAGCGGTATTGCCAATCAGCGTGGCGGAAACAAACGTCCATTCGCCAACCGGAACCGCCTCTGCGGCTGAGGTCACAGTTTGTTCGGTACCGGCAACCTTCACCGCAAATCGTACCGCGTTATTGACGCTGCCGGGATTCAGACAGAGGAAGATATAGTTATCGGTGTTGTTTCCGAAATCGAGGATTCTGTTCCAGTTGGAACCGCCGCTGGAATAGACCCAGGCCGAAATCGTGATGTCCTGATAAGCGGCCACCATGCCTTCGTCAATTTGGGCATACTGTGCATCAACGTTATTCGGATCCGCCGGATTGGCGCGAGGATTGTCGAACTTCAACGAGGAAGTGCCTGCAAGTCCGGGGACCGTATTGGCTTCCAGTACCGGCACATCCGTCCCGGTGTCATTGCTGGCCATGCTCATATCAAATCCGCTGACAGCGTCCGGCGTAATGCCATTAGGATTGACATCATAGGCCATCGACTCCATCACATAATGATTCATCAGGCGTTTGGTCATCACACGAGCCGGGCCGGTGTCACGATTAGACGCTGTGCTGGGCAGGGAGTTGGTAACGACACAATAGTAGTACCCTTCATCGGCCACCTGAACATCATAAATGGTCAGGGTATCGGTATTCACGCCGGCATAATCAGCGCCGTTTGTCAAAACCACATCGGGGTCGCCGATCTTGTACCATTGATAGGTATCTGCCCCGGCTCCCACCACAGACACGACAAGATTGCTGCCGCCATCAACCACATTATAGGCGGGTGCGACAGCCGTGAGGCTTACGGTTGCCGGAACCATGACAAAGGACCACAGTTCTCCCATAATATTATTGGGATCCCCGGCAGGATAACCACCGGCACCATTATCCATCACTTCTTCGATCTTCCAGTAGTACTTGATGCCACGATTCAGAGTAAGCGGCCCGTATTCATTATGCGGGTCGGTCAGACTGGGATCGGCATTGTGGACCTGATCCACAGAATCAAACAGATACACATTAGGATCATTGCTGGAAGACAGATAGATGTTATGGCGAAGAATGTTCGGGAGGACCAGAGAATCGGGATCCTTGGCCGCTTCCCATCCGAGCGTTACTTCCGCCTGCGTCAGTGAGGTGGGTGTTCCCACGGAACCGTCCGGATTAAGCGGCAAAGCGGTCGGATTGTGAGGAAGGTTTTCCTGCGTGATAATCAGTTTCAGTGCAGCTAATAGAGCCTTTTTACCTGCGTCCGTATTGGGCAGATCCACGGGGTTGCCGCTGCCTTGATCGGGAACATTGAACAGCAGCCGCTTGGAACCAAAAACCGCTCCCGAGCCGGACGTGTCGCCGGCTTTCCAGTACGCAACAATAATTTCACCCGCCGGCGAAGTGGCCAGAATCTGCCCACTCCCGACCGTACCGGTACCGGGTGCAGAAAAGCCCCAGGTGGCATCATTCCACCAGTTAACCGCGCCTGCACCACCAAACAGTGAGGCTCCGGCCTGGGTCACGACTGTTTCGTTTCCGGACAACGTGTGAAACGCGCCAATCGGTCCGGTGTGCCAGCCCCATCGGCTGCCGTCCGGGCGTGCGACATAGCTGGTAAAGCACACCACAGGAATGGTCAGCGCGTTGAACGTCGCCGTGTTGGTCGCATTACCATAGGCGCCGCTGGTCAGCACACGACCCACAATGAATATATCCGTACCGGCAGGGATATTGGCCGGAGTGCTGTAATCCCCGAAAGTAACGGTCGCACCAAAGTTCTGTACGAGAAAGTCGATGAGGGGCTGATTTCCTGTCTGACTTGTCCCGGACACTGCTATGTTTAAACCTTGACTCGTGCCGACGAGCACCGCAGCGAATAACGCTGTGAATAAAATTACTCTTCTCATTTGGGTTCTCCTAAATTGATTTGGATATTACGACTTCTTAAAATTCCATTTCACGCTCTTGCTTTCCTGAATGCACTCGCCATTCTTTACACTCCGCACATCGCGCTTCTTTTCGTCACCAACCTCCTTTCACTTATTGATCCGGTTTTTATTTTTATATTTTTACTGTCATTGTCACACCACAGCCGCAGTGTCACAATAGCATTCTACGTCAGTCGATTTCCAGACTCAATTCCGGGCGGCAGAAGAAGCACCAATCGTAGGCGTTTCCCTGATTTTCCCTGCCTGCTTTTCCTTCCGTCACCACCAGCGACAGAAAACGGTCCTGCTCAGTCAAGGCCACGTCGATGGGGAAATTCTCCGGAGCGGTGATGCCTGTCTTCGAAAAACGGACCTGCCCATCCACTACAATCCAGACATCGAAATAACTCGCAATATCCTTATACGGAACCGGGGCTGCGGCAATCGCCGTAAATCGCCCCGGCTTCACGCCATCCGGCAGAAGGCTGCGAATTGCCTGCAGATCGTAAGTAATCCCGATATTGGCATGCATGAATATGGCTGGATTTTCAGGTGTGCCATACCGTATATTATTGATCATCAGATCGAAATCGTCATTAATCGCTTTACTGCCATTAATAATCGGAGAGCACCAGTACGCATTGGTATCCGGACACTGGTCAAACACATGCCCCTGCGAACTGACAACGGCCGGCTCCGGGCTGCCGTCGGGGATAAAAATACCATCGATACCGGGTATTTTAGACATCGGGCAAAAGGAAGTCCAGGGTTTCTGATTTCTGATCCCATAGCCATTCACATACAAGGTGCTTTCTGAAAGAGTGCCCGTCTCGATTCCGATGCCGTAATCCTGACGTCCCGTACCCAGCCCATTTCCGCCGCCGACCAAATCCGCCAGATTGATTGCAGCCTGTCCCCGCCAGATAAATTTAGAGGCCGAATCGATGGCACGAACAAACAGGGATTCATTGCAGTGAATATCGGAGATGGCGCCGGAGATGCCCGAGACCCGCTTGGCCGCTCCCGCCCCTACTTCGACACTGTTCTTTTTGTCCGACTGCCCGCCGGCAATCAGCATGGTTTTACCCTTGATGACATGCAGAAAGGTCTCATGGGTCGGGCTGGCATGAACCCCGAATTCGGTTCCGAAATCGATGACTTTCCCGTTTTGAGTATAGACGGAAAAACCAGTCGCCTCTCTGGGAACGATGGCATATACCTTGCCATACTGAAGTCCGATTCGGTCTTCGGCGAGAATCTGAAATTCCGCCGGAGCTTCAATGACGACCTGGGCGTTGGTGTCAAACTGGAGTTCGACCAGCCCTTCACGCAGAATCATCGACTTGCCGTCAGCCAGCAATCGATCCCCGGTTTGCGACGAACTGTTCTGGTTTGCCCATTGAGCCGAGATACTATCCGTCAGCGTAGCGACTTCAAGACGTGATGGGTCCGGTACAAAGTACATGAAACTCACCACAAAGAGGATGGCCGCGGCAATCGCAGCAAATGAAATGGCCGTACCGTAGCTGATTTTCCGGGGATTTTTAATATATTTTACATCGATTTGCTGAATAGGCAATTGATCCGGGCTCTCTTTGACAGCTTCAATTGCCGGGGCTGATTTTTCATGCTGCGACATCATTCCCCAGAACTGCCGGTCGAATAACTCCTGGTCCGGGTTATTTTTGAAGTATTCCGAGGACCGTATCTTGCAGAGAATGGACATAAAATCGATGTAATGCCCCATGGCCTGCGGATGCTCACGAAGCATTTGTTTTAAAGCACTGAACTGCTCGGGCGTACTGTGTCCTTCAATCGCAGCATAGATCAATTCATACAGGCGTTTGAGGTCCTGGGGATTCATCAGGCCAAATCCTCCGACATCAACGTCCTTTTAATGCAGTTGTGCAGCAGTATAAAAATCGTCGGAATTCGCTTATAGAGGGTATGCATGTTTCGATTGGTTTTAGATGCTATTTCCGGCACAGAAAACCTTTCATAGAACCGCAATCGAATCAAATCCAGGTCGGAGGGTTCCAGTTTGCTCAGGCAGACCGTCAACGCAGCCAATTGCTCTTCGGAACGTTTGGACTCATTCTCGTGTGCCGCGGCAAGAGCATCCAGCATCTGGTCATCGAATTGGAATTCATGTCGTTTTGTGCGATAATAATTGGATATGGTCAGCCGGATGATTTTTCGCGCCCAGGCCAAAAAGAAAGTGTCACGCTGATAGGTATCAAATTTTTCCCACATGATGCTGGCTGATTTCTGGAGGATATCTTCGGCATCCGAGTAATTGGGCACCAGTGTCAGGATGAAATTAAACAACTGGTTATTGTATTTAATAAAATACCCAATATATTCATCTTTTCTGGACATAGATTTGCCTCTAATCCTCGAAAACATCCTTTATGGTCTTGTCTATTATATGTAAACAAATCCCCTGATTAGTAATATTTTTTGTTTTTCCTGCCATATTTCTCATACAGCCTAGGGAAATGTGTCTTTTTGGAGTGAATACATATCAAAGGGCATGCCGGAATCTATCCGACATGCCCCGTCTTGATATGCGTATATGTATTGTAATTACAAATCTGCGACAAAAGACAGAATCCTGCCTGCTGAAATACCCCAGCAGTCTCTGCCTGTTCGGTACAGGATTCGATTACTGGTTAGAAGCTTTGGCTTTAACTACAGCCTCAAAAGCCTTTTTGGGCTGATAGTTTCTGTCAAACAACAGAGGAGAACCACCGATCCAGGATGTTGCATCATAAACACCCCAAAACGTGACGCGGGTAATTTTGTCTCTGTGTTTGATAAATATACCGAAAAGCTCGGCGTATTTTTGTGCCAGCTTTTGCTGGGTTTCTTCACTCTGGGCAGTCGAATCGGAGGTACTTTGTCTGTTAATCTGGTTCACATCCGCACCTCGATAGCCACGGGTCTGAGTCTTGATGTCCAGTTCGGTAACCATGACTTTTACGCCGGTTGCGGCCAGACTGTTGATGGCATACTCAAGGGACTCTTTGCTTGGATATTCCAGGCCCCCATGAAGCTGAATCCCGACGCCATCAATCCGCAGGCCTTTGGACTGGAGATGCTTGACAATCGCTACGGCACCGTCACATTTTGCCCTGCTCGTATCCAGATTGTAATCATTGTAGTACAATTCCATATCCGGGTCGGCCTGATGAGCATATTCAAATGCTTTGGCAATATGATCGAATTTCTGCTCGGGCTTGCCTTCGCCAATAATTCTGAACCATTGTGTGTTTCGCATGCTGCCATCTTCATTCAGGGCTTCATTGACCACATCCCAGCCTTTGATGCGGCCTTTATAGCGTCCCACGACGGTGGAAATATGGTCTTTCATTCTGGCCAGCAATGCATCACGAGTCACAGGCTGTCCGGAATCACCCGTAAATACCCAGCCGGGAACCTGGCCATGCCAAACAAGCGTGTGGCCAATGGGAATCATGCTGTTTTTCTCACAGAATTCCATGAAACTGTCCGCCGGGGCCCAATTATACTGGCCCGGCTGCGGATGGATGAGCTGCCATTTCATGTCATTTTCGGAGGTCGCCGTATTGAATTGCTGGATGGCAATTGCCGCCGCCTGAGAGTCCTGGCCTGTCACAACATTGCGGTTGTACGCACCCCCAATCAGGAAATAATCCTTATACACATCTTTTAAAGCCGGCAGGTCGGACACTGCAACTGCGGCGGGCTTGTTGTCGGGACGTTCCAGCGTCAACAGGCCCAGTTGATACGGCAGCAGCTCATAGCGACCATTGCTCTTCGGGTCACGTCCCTGGAAAAGGAATCGCAGGTTTGCGGGGTCAATCGTCGGTGTTTCGTTATAATTGTCGCGAAGCAGTTCACCATGACTGATGTCTCTTGTCCAGGGTTCGACACCGTCTTCAAAGGTGACGTTGTTGATTCCGGCAAAGGGCGTCTCCCAGGAGTCGGCGCCCGGCAGGGGTTTCCATTCCCCGTTGAGATCTTTGGAAATCCAGGCGCGGTAGTACCGGGCAGGACTCATGGCCTCGATGATCGTCAGATAGGTGTTGGTCCCTTTGATCTTATAAGTCATACTGCCTTCGAACAGGTTATTGCGATTGTCCTGAATAGCAATCTCGATATCACCAAATCCATTGGGGAAATCTTCGATTCGGGTCCGGCTGCGATAAAAACGTCCGTCATCGCCGGTAAAAAACATATAGGCGTGGGTCTGATCACAGATGATGTGGTAGTCAATCGGGAGCCTCGGGGCACTGGAAGGCAGTTTCTCAAAGAAATTCTTCGGTGCCGTCCAGGTTTCGGGCCTGGTAATGTCATCGGTTGTGCAATACTGCGGCTGCTGCGACTGGAACACGAGGTACCACTTTTTCTGCGGAGTGAAATAGAACAAATGCGGTGCACAATGATACCCTTTTAAACCGGGATTGACATCGATAAAAGTCAGCTTGGCATTGGGGGCTTCGGACCAGTCCTTGAAGTTCAGATAAGCCATGCTCCAGGTCCTGGCCGATGTGGAGTAAACGGTTGCATAGATGTGCCACAGGTCATTATAGCGGACAATTGTCGGATCTTTGATGGATACGATGGTGTGTGTATCATCGGAGACCGGTTTGACCAGCACGCCGGAGGATTTCCACTTGAGCGGCATGGCAAAAGGCGACTGGATGGATTCTGCGGGTGCTGCGGCAGGCTGACTTGACGCGACAGCGGCTCGGGCTGCCTCCGGGCGGAAAAGATGCTGGGCAAAGTAATACAGATTATTCCGCCATTCGGTGGCGTCATGGGCATTGGAATCTACATGCCAGACATGCGGCACATTGTTTTCCTTCAAATAGGCATGCACGTCCTGACTGATGGAAATCAGGCCGTCTTTATTGCCGCAGGCCAACCATAGCAGTTTCAATTCTTTGCGGGCTTTGGCGGGATCGGGAACAAGCTGCTGAGCAGGCCGAGTGTTGGGTGCCGAGGAAAATCCGCCCACCCAGGCAAATGTTTCCAGATGTCCCAGACCGAAATTCAGGGACTGCCCCCCGCCCATGGAAAGTCCAGCCAGGGCCCGGTGTTCACGATCAGCTAATACAGAATACCGGCTTTCAATGGCGGGAATGACATCATTGAGCAAATCCTGCTCGAATTTCTCGAAGGCCGGAGCGGTGCTGTAAACATTTCCTTCTGCCCGGTCGTTGGGCTGGGCGCGGCCGTTGGGCATGACCACAATCATTGGCTCGGCCTTCTTGTCGGCCAGCAGGTTGTCGAACAGGATATCCACCGAAGCAAATCGCTGCCATTCGGTCTCATCGCCGCCAATACCGTGCAGCAGATAAACAACCGGATATTTGCGGTCGGTTGAGTAGCCTGCCGGGGTATAAACAAGCATCTTGCGTCGGGTGCCGACGGTTTTGGAATCATATTCAACCATTTCCATTTTGCCGCGGGCAATCCCTTCGCGTTTCTGATTAATATCAGGGGCGGGATCGGGGAATGCCGGCTTATCATCCGGCCCCAACTGGATGGGGCCGCCGAATCGGCGTCCTGCACCTCTGCGGGCCTCCGGAGCGGGGGCCGGTTCGGCTGCACCTGCCTGAGCCCCTGCCTGCGGAATGAGTTCAATTGCATTAATCATCGGATTTTCGGTCTGAGTGCTAAAGTCTATCCGGAACTGTCCGTTGGTTACTTCCACGGGAATCGTTTCGATATAGGCACGATTGGCACCGCCGGCCTTGGCCCAGATATCAAAATCCTTAAACTCTTTTCCCTGCACCTTATAGGAGAAAACGCGCTGGCCGGGACCGCTGATGCCTTCGAACGTTTCGGCAAAATAGAGCTTTGCGATGTATTTGCCGTTGGGAACCTTGCAGGTGAAGGCATCCATGGCGTAATGTTCACTTAAAAACAGGGCCGAGTCCTTGGTTCCAGCAATCACCGTCTCTGGATCGCGATCAATCGTGGCTCCGCCCTCAAAGCCCTGATCCGGCTGCCAGACATTACCGCTGGAATCCGTAAAGGGAGAAAACTGGCCGGCCTTGATGCGGATGGTCTGGCTGGACAACGCGGGGGCCATTTCGGAGGCTCCTGCCTGCGGAATGAGTTCAATTGCATTAATCATCGGATTTTCGATCTGGGTGGTAAACTCTATCCGGAACTGCCCATCGGTTATTTCCACCGGAACCGTTTCGATATAGGCACGATTGGCGCCGCCGGCCTTGGCCCAGATATCAAAATCCTTAAACTCCTTGCCCTGCACTTTATAGGAGAACACACGCTGGCCGGGACCACTAATGCCTTCGAACGTCTCGGCGAAATAGAGCTTTGCGATGTATTTGCCATTGGGAACCTTGCAGGTAAAAGCATCCATGGCGTAATGTTCGCTCAAAAACAGGGCCGAATCCTTCGTTCCGGCAATCACCGTGTCCGGATCGCGATCAATCGTGGCGCCGCCCTCAAACCCCTGGCTCGGCTGCCAGACATTACCACTGGAATCCGTGAATGGGGTGGACTGGCCCGCCTTGATGCGTACAATCTGACCGGCAGGCATTGGAACTGCTGTGCCTGATTCGGTCAGTTTTTCAGCAGATGCAGCAGGAAGAGGCTGGTCACGGAACAGCAGCGGTGCAAACTGATAGAAGCTGCGTCTCCAGGTCAGAAATTCATGAGCTGTATCCGGCGACACATACGCAACATTCGCGATGCCTATTTGATTGAGGGCTTCGTGATTGGCCTGGATATTGCCGGGATTTTCACGGCTGCCGCAACTACAGAACACGAGCTTGACTTTTTCCTTGAAGCCGGGTGTGGAGTTGACATCGTTTGGATTGATGATGCCGCCGCTGAACAGACCGATATGAGAAAACTTGTCCAGATTCTTCAGGGTAATGGTCTTGGTTTCCATGCCGCCCATGGACAGACCGGCCATGGCGCGATTAGGCTGATCGGAAAGCGTACGGAAATTGGCATCAATATAAGGAATTAATTCATTGACAAGAACCGTCTGGAATGGCCCGATATCAAAATTTCGGAGGCCGCCGATTCGGACATCGTTGGTCATGCCGTAGGTCATCACGATCAGGAATGGTTTGGTCTTGCCATCGGCCAGCAGGTTGTCCATAATCAGATTGACACGGCCCTGGTTGCTCCAGGCGGTTTCATCTTCGCCCCAGCCGTGCTGCAGGTACAGTACCGGATAGCGTTTGGTCAGATCCTTTTCGTAATCCGGCGGGGTATAAACGAACGCTCGGCGTGAGGTGTTGGTGCTTTTAGAAGGGAACAGAATCTGGTGTACATGGCCGTGGGGAACATCTTTGAGGGCGTAGAAATCCTGGTCATGAGCGGGAATTTCAATGCCGCTTTCCCAGCGCGTAGAACCGTAGAAGTTCAGGGCGCCGGGGTCGTTAAAGGTTCCACCGTCCACCGTCAGATGATAGTAGTGGAAGCCTTCATCCAGCGGTCCTGCCGTGGTGCCCGTCCAGACGCCATCGTCGGCTTTGGCAAGGGTGGTGCCGCCGCGTCCGCCCAGGCCCAGACTGACGCTGACACTCTGGGCCTGCGGGGCCACGATACGAAACCGGGCGTAGCCCTGCGAGTTGACTTGGGGATATTGCTGGCCGGGCTGATTCAAAGTCGATGGCTTGAAATCGTCTTTGATGGCCGGCTGCTCGGCCTGAGCAAAACAGAGGCTTCCAGTCATGACCCCTGCCAGCAGCATAATAACTCTGATTTTCATTTGATGACCTCCCTTAATTCGCTAATGATTAATATTCCTTGTTATATTGACTCAGTTTTATGACGCCTGTCAGTTAATCCCTGAACAGCAGTCGAGCAAACTGATACAGACTGCGTCGCCAGGTTTGCCATTCATGTGCCGTATCGGGTGATACATAGGATACAGCATTAATCCCAGCCGCTTTCAACTGCTCCACATGGGCACGGACACTATCCGGTCTTTCTTTCGAGCCGCAGCTCTCAAAAATCAGCTTTACCTTTTTGTTAAATTCCTGTGCATTGGCCATCACACCATTATGCGCCGTCGCAGGATCGCCTACCGTGCCGCCGCTGAAGATGCCGATATGCGAGAACACATCCAGATTCTCCATGGCGATGGCATTGGTCTGCATCCCCCCCATCGACAATCCTGCCATGGCCCGATGCGGCTGATCGGCAAGCGTGCGATAGCCGGTATCAATCATAGGGATAATTTCTTCCAGAAGAATCTTCTTAAAGGTATCGGCCCAGCCTGTCGGCGGCCAGGGGGCACCTTCAACGCGACGGGGGCGTTCCCGGCCGGGCATAGTCCATGTACCATTGTCCATGACAATAATAAAGGGCCGGGCTTTTCCTTCGGCGATCAGGTTGTCCATAATCAGATTGGTCTTTCCCTGGCCGGGCCAGCCGGTCTCATCTTCGCCGCCGCCGTGCTGCAGATACAATACCGGATAGCGTGTTGTGGCATCCTTGTCATAGAAAGGCGGCGTATACACAAAGCAGCGACGCCAGGCGTTGGTGACCTTCGAAAAATAAAGATGCTGGCGTATCTGGCCGTGAGGCACATCCTTAAGAGCATAAAAGTCCTGATCTTTGGCGGGCACTTCAATCCCGCTGCCCCAGCGGCTGGCACCAAAGAAATACATGCTTCCCGGGTCCGGAACCTGAGCACTGTCAATCACAAGCTGGTAGTAGTGGAATCCTTCGTCCTGGGGCGCCGAATCGCCAGTCCAGGCGCCGTCCTGTCCTTTGGTCATGGGATATTTTACACCGCCGATATCCAGCAGAACCTGCTGAGCCTCCGGCGCAGCAATACGTGCACGAACCCGGCCTTCCGAGTTGACCTGGGGGTATTGCCGACCCGGCTGATTGGTCGATGCCGGCTTGAAATCATCCACAACCGCCGGCTGATCTGCCTGAGCAGCCGAGGGAATCTGGGGACTCACACGGTAATAATCAAAATCCACAAAACCGCCGGTTTCCTTGGCAGCGAAGTTGAACAACCCAAACCGATACCCCATAAAGTGCGGCAAGGTATAGGACATTTGCAGCACTGATCCAATCTTTGTCCATGTCTGACCGTCAAGGCTGTAGTAAAAATCAGCCTTATCAGTACGATCCCGGAAGTTGCAGTCAATTCTCAGATGCACGGTCTGCTGATTAAGGGAGACAGTCTCGACAATTTCGGGTTTGTCGGATTGGGCACTGACCATCACAATCGACTTGGATGCCCCTTCCATTTTTACGCCGACAAAGCCGTATTTTTTCTGCAGGGCAATCAGGCCGGCACAATCACCGTCTTTCATATTGTCCACTTCAATTTTGGTCACTGCCGAACAGGCCGGGCCAAAAGTCCGCTGAGTCAGGGTATTTCGGGCCTTTAATACATCGCCATCCACTCGTCCCGTAGTCAGCCGCAAATAGCCGCTCCGCTGGCCAATCGACCAGTAACGATGGTCGGGATTGTGGTTCCACTGCCAGACCAGAGGCAGCGGCTCGCCGGATTTGCGATTAAATTCATCCGAAGCCACGATATTGCCTATCCCCTGCTCGTTATCGGCAATATCGAGCGTCCTGGGCGCTTTTCCATCAACACCCAGCACCGGCCAGCCATCTTCCCATTTGACCGGGATCAGCCAGGGACTGCGGCCAACCGAGCCGTTATCCTGAAACAGCATCGCATACCATTTGCCGTCCGGGGTGTCAATCAGGCAGCCCTGTGCAACCCCCTGGTCCTGCAGAACCACTTTGCCCTCGTAGGGGCCGGTGATCTTGTCGGCCCGGTGAATAATTTGTGTGCGCATCCCGCCTCGCGGCCAGGTGATATTCATCACATAATATTTCCCGTTGACCTTGAGCATCTGTGAGCCTTCGGCGTTCAGACCAATGTTGGGGCCTGCAACGGCGCTGGCATTTCGGATTACGACATCATTGAATCCGCCATCCTTGATGCCCGTCAAATCCGGTTTCAACTCCACCAGGCGAAGGTTGCCGCCGCCATAGATCATATAGACCCGCCCATCATCATCGAAGAACAGGGAGTGGTCATGCAGCGAAGGGGCAAATGAGATTTCCTTCCAATCGCCCTTTTCAATGTCTTTGGTAGTGTAGATATGCGTTCTGCCGCTGGTACTGGAGAATGTGGACACGTAATAGGTGCCCTCGTGATACCGCAGACTGCTGGCCCAGGAACCCTGACCATAGGCCCCCCTGGCGTTTTCCAGCCGGAGTGCCTCGTTGTCTGCCAGGGTATCGTAGGCATATCCAATCAACTGCCAGTTGACGAGGTCTTTTGACTTCATAATCGGCAAACCCGGGCTCATGTGCATCGTAGTGCTGCTCATATAGTAAGTATCCCCGACGCGGATGACTGCGACATCGGGCACATCCGCCCAGATGACAGGATTCTGTGCAGAATCCGCCCGGACCAACACAGGAAACAAAATCAATGCCAAGATAAATACCCATACATACTTTTTGTTCATAGGTGAATCCTCCATGAGTTTACTGAGTGATACGAAATACGGTTAAGGAATTGGCCGGCGCCGTATAGGCAAAAACCGGCTTGACGGTCTCTGTGGATACTGCCGGCTGGACAACCGGAGACTTTCCATCTTCATTGACGGCATCGGCACCCGGGCCGGTCAGCACTGTCTTGACAGCCTTCATTGAGGCTTCCTGCGAAATCCCGGCCAGACGCATGCTGATATCAGCCGGTTGATCGGCGCCGTTGACAATTTTGACGATCAAATCCCCGGATTTGGAATCGATGACCGAAGATGCTGTGAGCATTTTGGGATGATCGGGGGCAAGCGTTGTTTCAAGATACCGATCTCCGCTGTTTTGCCCGAATATCTGCTGAACATAATAGTTGGCTGAAAGATAAACATGGGTACTGTCGAAATAGATCATATCCGGCGACCATTGGGTGTGACCGCGACGCGCCAGCAGCGGTGCATAGGAGGCAAGCAGGACCACATCGCCATTGCGTTCATAGCTGGTCAGCCCGGCGGCTTCAGCCAAGGCCGACCGCAGGGTATTGCGCCTGCCCTGATCGTGAGCTGCGTATTCACCGACATAGACTTTTGAATCAGCACGATTATATGTATTATAGCGATTCAGATTGTCCCAGAACCACTGCGGATTGACATAGTAGTGCTCATCCACCATCGGGAGTTTAAGCTCTCGGGCAAACGCCCAGCCATTGTCGTAGTCTTCGCCGCTGGCAAAGGGACCGACCGTACCGACCACAATAATCTCAGGATGCTTTTGCTTCAATGCCTCATAGATCATCTTGAAACGTTCTCTGAAGATCGGGGTGATGGCATCTTCGTTGCCGACGCCGATATATTTGAGGCCGAACGGTTCGGGACGACCTGCGGCCGCCCGCTTGGCACCCCATGGGGATGTCGCCGGCCCGTTGGCCCACTCTACCAGGTCAAGTACATCCTGAATATAAGCCGGCATCTCGTCGAGGGGCAGTCCTTCCTGTCCGCGGCCGGGAGAATTCCCCGCATGCTGGCAGCACACGCCGGCGGTGACCACAGGAAGCGGCTTGGCGCCGATATCCTCGCAGAATTGGAAAAACTCAAAATATCCCAGGCCCATCGTCTGGTGATAGCCCCATAAATTGCGTCCGGCTTGACGTTGTTCGACCGGGCCAATACTGTCTTTCCAATCATAATACTGATGGATGCCTGTGCCGTGAACCAGACAGCCGCCGGGAAAACGCATGAACTTCGGCTTAATGTCGGCAATCGCCTGGGCCAGGTCTGCTCGCAGGCCGTTTGGGCGGTTTCGGAAGGTTTTTTCCGGAAACAGTGAAATCATATCCAGACAGAGTCCGCCCGTGTCATGAGCCAGCAGAACCAGACGTGCATCGCTGACCGTGCGAGTGGCAACCAGCGTTGCGCTGTATCGTGTCCATGCGCGGCCTTTAATCTCCATTTTGGCTTCCGCAAGCACGTCACCATCTTTTGTTTCAAGACGCAACGTCACCGGCATGGATTTGCTGTTGTCGCCGCGGCCCCACATCTGTCCCATAAATGCCTGATAAGCCCAAAAGGATGCCTCGTATGTTTCACCTTCTTTGAGGACGATGCCGTCAAATCCGCCATTGGAAATCCCCACGCCGTCGCCCGGAGCACCAATTGTCAGCAGTGCATAATGCGGATTGTTTCGGTGAATGGGACGCATATTGGCCACTGCAATGGAGCCATCCCCCCCGCCGTATTTCTTGAGTTCCCAGAATTTGAGCGGATGCCAGTCCGTCTTCTCGGTCGGGCTGTATTCAAACGAGCGATTCTGAATCAGCTCCGCATAAAGTCCGCCGTCGGCTGCATAGTTCAGGTCTTCGAAGAACACCCCGACAAGGTCCGGGCTGATCGGTTTTCCGGGTTTGCCGGCCTGAACGGTCAGTTCGACAGGTTCAGCATAAACAGCCGCAACAGACAGCAACATTACTGCCAACAGCCTGTGGGCCAACCATTTGCCTGTGCATAGAGACAAAAGAGATTGACATTGTTTCATAACAAGACTCCATTTTGTTATATTTTTTGTACGGTAAGCATGACTTTCTGCAGATCGCAATCACGTGAGGAACTGCCAATCATAATTTCAAATGTGCCCGGTTCAACAATATACTCCATATCAATGTTATAAAAAGCCAGATGCTCGGGCGCGATCTCCAGGTCAACCCTTCCGGTCTGCCCCGGCTTCAATGTAATTCTCTGGAAGCCTTTGAGTTCTTTGACAGGACGTGTTGCCGAGCTGACACAGTCGCGGATGTACAGCTGCACCACTTCATCCCCGGCTATCTTGCCTTTATTGGTGACATCGATCGATATTGTCGTCGATTCATCCGGGCGAATAGTCTGCTTTTTGAGCCGGGGTGTTCCGAACTCAAACCGGGTATAACTCAGTCCGTATCCAAACGCATATAACGGGCTGACATCGTCAAACAGATAGCCTCGCCGGGCCGAGGGTTTATAGTTGTAATAGCAGGGAATATGACCCACCGATCGCGGAATCGAAATCGGCAGCTTGCCGCCGGGATTGACATCGCCAAAGAGGACTTCTGCGATGGCCGTTCCGGATTCCTGCCCCAGATACCAGCACTCCAGAATTACGGGTACTTTTTCGCTCAGATGCGTAATCGACAATGGCCGTCCGTTAAACAATACCGCAATTACGGGCTTGCCGATTGCAGCTATGGCATCGACCAGTTCATCCTGCAAGCCAGCCATATCGAGCGTAGTACGGTCTCCCATGTGGTTTCTGGCCCAGGCTTCTCTGGACGTCTGCTCATTGCCGCCAATGGCCAGAACAACAATGTCCGCCTGTTGGGCAATTTTTAGAGCCTGGGCAATCGACTTGCGATCTTCGACAGGATCACCTGGAATGACATCATCCTGCTGCCAGGAGCCGCCGATGGTGATTTTACAGCCTTCGTGATAAAGGACCCTGACTGAATCCCCGACGCGGTCTTTGATGCCCTGCAACAGACTGACAAAATGATTGGGCACACCGCTGTAGCCTCCCAGCATGACTCGGTCGGCATTGGGGCCGATGACGGCGATGGTTTTTATTTTCTTGGTATTGAGCGGCGCCAGTGAGCCGTCATTTTTCAGTAACGTAATTGTTTTGCGAGCTGATTCCAGAGCAAGTTTATTGTGCGATTCACAGCCAACGATTTTTTGGGCCTCGTCGGGATTGACAAATGGGTCTTCGAACAAACCGAGCTTGAATTTCCATTCCAGCATCGGAGCAATCAATTCATCCAGCGCCGACTCGGGCACACTGCCTTCCCGCACGAGTTCGGCGAGGTATTTATAACAATCCGGATCAGGCATCTCGATATTGACACCAGCTTTAACTGCCAGTGCCGCTGCCTGCTTGCCATCTTCGGCCAGATGATGACCATACAAATCCGGCCGCTCGTTCAGTTCGCGAATCGCATAATAATCGGATACAACATATCCCTTAAAGCCCCATTCCTGACGCAAGACATCCCGCAGCAGCCATTTATTAGCATGGGAAGGAACGCCATCAATTTCATTGTAAGACGCCATGACACTGATGGCGCCGGCTTTGGTTATCGCCTCTCTGAAAGTAAATAAGAATGTTTCACGAAGCACCCGGGCAGAAACATTCACTGGTGCACAGTTGGTCCCGGATTCGGGCTGGCCGTGGGCGGCAAAGTGTTTGAGGGTGGCAATCACGTGCTTTTTATCGACAAACGAAGCGTCCCCCTGGAATCCCCTTACGGCGGCAATACCCATTCGACTGACCAGATACGGGTCTTCCCCGTAGGTTTCCTCGACACGGCCCCAGCGGGGTTCACGGGCCACATCCACCACCGGTGTTAATGCCTGATGAGTCCCCCGAATGCGGGCCTCGCAGGCGGTTGCTTCAAATACACGCTGTACCAGGTCCGTGTCAAATGTTGCCCCGAGGCCGATAGGTTGCGGAAAACTGGTTGAACCGACCGCTGCAAGGCCATGCAGACATTCTTCATGGAAAATAACAGGAATGCCCAGCCGGCTGTTTTCCAGAAAGAATTTCTGGATAGCGTTGGTCAATTCCGCATTTTTTCGAGGGGATAAACCGCCGCCGGCGTCACTGGGACGCCCAACCTGGCCCAGACCATGCCCCTGACCAAAGGCAGCCCTGGCCTTTTCGAGGTCAAAATTGCCCTTGTCATCGACCAGTGTTTTGGCCTTGTCCAGCCAGACACACTGCATCTGAGCGGCTTTTTCCTCAAGGGTCATACGATTCAGCAAATCCCTGACCCGCTGCGCAACAGGCAAGGCCGGATTCAGATAATCGGATTGAATCGTATTTGGCTTTTTCATTTTTTTAAATCTTCGATTGTGCGTTTTTTATTATCGCATCACAAGCAGATTATTTTCTCTGCTGGGACAGGTCTGCCTCAATCGCCATCATTCGTCGATTGCTCAAGGGATAGAAGAACATCAGCAATGCACCAATAACCGCCGGAATGGCCGCATAGATACTCATGGCCAGGCAAATCCCGCGTAACGACAATTCCGTCTGCGGCTGATTAGCCTTATAACCATACCAGGCCAGAATCCAGGCCAGAATCGCACCGCCCAGCGCGACGCCCATCTTCAATGCAAACAGGGACGCAGCCATAATCAATGCCGTCGCCCTGCGGCCTGTTTTCCATTCCGAGTAATCGGCGGTATCGGTATAAATCGCCCATTGCAGAACCGACACCGGGCCCATGCAAAACGAGGTCACGAGCTGCAGGGCAAACAAAAGGACCAGGTTTTGCGGACTGACCCAGTAGACCAGTCCCGTGGAAATCGCCGACAGAAAGAAAAATCCGGCATAAATTTTGGACTTATCCATAACTTTGCAGAACCACTTGGTGGTCATTGCTGCCAGAATGGTAACGATGGTTCCGCTGAGCATGAAAGCCGAAGAAAGCTGAGTCGAGGAAAAAGTCAATGCCTTTCCGAATAAAGAGACCTCCTGGCTCTGGATATAATAATCGAAATAATAAACGATACTGCCGCCGCGTATCAGAACATAAATAAGCTGAAATACCGTTGCAAAGCCAATCAGCATCCAGGGTCCATTTTTAAATAAATCGAACATGTCCTGCTTGAATGGATTTCTCTGTTCATGAAGCGGCTTGACGCGTTCTCGGGTCGAGAAAAAAGTAATCAGAAAAAGAATGATCGCCAGTGAAAACAGCACAATCATTGCATATTGCCAGCCTTTGGGGGAGGCTTTTGAGCCGCCGAAGAACTCGACCATCCTGACCAGGGAGTACTGCACAATAAACATGCCGATAAATGCCAGGACGAAACGATAGGACGAGACAACGGTGCGTTCCATGGAATTGGGGGAAATAACACCCATCAGGGCACAATACGGCACATTGACCACCGTATAAACCATCATCATCAGCGTATAGGTGATATACGCCCAGATCAATTTGCCGCCGGCGCCCAGATCGGGCGTTGTAAACATCAGCATCCCGATCACTCCGAACGGCACGGCAAACCACAGCAGATACGGCCTGAATTTCCCCCAGCGGGTGCTGGTCCGGTCGGCAATCGCTCCCATCATCGGGTCATTGACGGCATCCCAGATACGGGTCACCAGAAACATCGTGCCGATGGCCGCCGCGGAGATGCCAAAGACATCGGTATAAAAATACAGCAGGAAATAGATGGTGGTCTGAAAGAAAAGGTTGGATGCCGTATCTCCCAGGCCAAAACCGATCTTTTCCCGAACCGAAAGTCGCTGTGATTCATTCTGCATGTGTGTCTTCCTTAATCAGAAGTCTTGAGTTTGCCGGAGCTTTCCATGTCACCGACAATAATACCCTGAACGATTCGTAAGTCAAATAGTCCGCCGGCATAATTGCCTGGATGCGGCTCAAAAGTCACGGTAATTTTCTTTTTATCTTTGACCAGGCCCGTCGGCAGAGGATATCGCACGGCTTGAAATTCATCCCGGTTCCACTTGCCCGTCAGGTTTTCAGTAACCAGCTTTTCTCCGTCCACCCTGATATCAAACATCCGCCTGCCGCTTTCACGGCCCCAGTAAAGTACATAAAGCTCAAGCGGGGCATCCGGGACAACCTTCAGGTCATAGCTGAACCAGCCCGGCGCCTGAACATGACGAAAATGGAGGTTGCGGTGTACGCCGCTTTCGGAGTTTTTGTGCTGGAGATTATGGTCGGCCTCGGGCTGCTGCTCGCCGGGAATCACACGGTCCACGGTTTGTCGATCCAGCAAAAGCCGCTGCTGTTCCCTGGCCTTCATTTCAGCCTGGATTTGAGCGTATGCATCAGGCCGTACCACCCGCCAGTACATCATGTACCGGGCATCATGGACCTGATAAAACGGTTCCAGCACCAGCGACCGGAACGTCTCCGGCCGGATAACCTCGTCCACTTTAAACCGGAGCTGCTGCAAGTCAACCTGGGTAATCTTTTCAGGGATAGCTGCCGTATCTCCGACCAGCATGGGTGCCTCGTCCAGCGGCAGCAGTTGACCATGAGCAATGTGTCCCCAGCGATCGTCGTCAGCAATCAGTCCCTGAAGATCCTCTGTGCCGGTTTTGGCAGCCAGGACAATCGGTCCGTAAAGGATTGCCGCATAATCCGGCACATTGGGCATCGGTTCCAGTTCGGCATGCATCGGCAGCGAAACTTTCAGTATGTCCCCGTCTTTCCAGACTCGCTCTATCGACGCATAAGAGGATGGCTTGGATGTGACCGCCAACGCTTCGCCATTCAGCTCAAATTGCAATTTGTTTTCCGGAACCCATCTCGGGTGACGAATCTTCAGCGTCAGACGAACCGGCTTATCGGCCTGCACTTTCAAAACAGTCTGAGGTTCCTGCGGAAACCGGGTCTCCTGACGAACATGAATACCCTTCTCCGGCCAGTTCAGCTCCGAGGCAATAAACAGATTGACCAGCAGTGTCTGGGCCTCGTGACTATAGATGAACCGCCCGTATTGCCCATGGTTTTCCATCCCCGTACCGACGCAGCACCACATACCCTCATTGGGGGCCGAATACACCCGATAGTGACGCGGCCGGGCCGGGGTGAAGTAAACGTATCCGCCGTGGTCGGGATGCTGGGTGGACAGGATATGGTTAAACAGGGCACGCTCATAGTAATCCGCGTATTCAGCCTTCGATTCCATACGATGCAGAATCTCGGTCAGCCGCAGCATATTGTACGTGTTGCAGGACTCCGGCCCTTCCCTCTCTTCCACAAACTCAGCACAGGCTTCGGCACTCGGGAAATGTTCCCTTCTGCTGTTGCCGCCAAAGGCCATGGTGCGGTTGTGAACCACGGTGTCCCAGAAAAACTCGGCGGCATCGGCAAACTGCTTGTCCGGACTCAATTCTGCAATCCGCGCGAAGCCAACAGCCTTGGGTACTTGCGTATTGGCATGTTTATTGTCTAAGGTGTCTTTCCCCTGCGACATGGGTTCCAGCAACTGACGGTGCGAGAAACGCTTGGCCAGCTTGAGATACTTGTCATCGCCTGTGATCCGGCCCAGATCCGCCAGCACTTCATTCATCCCGCCATGCTCCTGGTCCATCATGGCCTCCATCTGCTGGGGTGTATAGTCGGCCAGCAGCGTATCACACCAGTCTCCAAGCCCTATCAGTACGCTCTTGGCTTTCTCGCTGTGTCCATAAATCCAGGCATCCCGTAATCCCGCAAATGTTTTGTGCAAATTATACCACGGTACCCAGGCTCGATGCGGCGCCCGCGGATTCCCCGCGGCCACCTGACGCCAGATGTCCCGCCCCCCTGGTACCCCTCCCACATAACCATCTCCGTTGGCCTTCTGGCATCGAGCCAGTTCATCCACGATGTACTCCATCCGACGGCGGCACTCCTCATTACCTATTACTGCCGTGTAAATTGCCATAGCCGACAGGTAATGGCCGCCGATGTGCCCATCCAGCCCAATCCAGTTTGGATAACTTTGCCCCTTCGGTTCCAGCCCCGCGTCCTTGAGGTATGGCGCCAGCAGCCGGTCCACATCATACTGCAGCAAATACTTTAAATTCACATCCTGGGCATGCTTGAATGGCCCGTCCAGAAGCTGGACCTGCTGGAGGGGAAATGATTCTGTTGCATAACCCACGCTTGCAAACAGACAGCTCAGCAGCAGGACCACCGCTTTTGTACTAAACTGCATAGACTAAGAATCCTTTCTGTCTCCGTTTTATTGATATGAATGGTCAAGCCAATAATTCGCGAACTCTGCAAATTCATACAGATTAACCACACAGTCGCCGTCCAAATCCAGTTCACATTGATCCTGAAGCCAGTGTTCTGCAAACGTAAAAAGGTCGTCCGTATCCACAATATTGTCCAGGTTGGCATCGCCATAAAGAATTCTACCAAAAACTGCAATATTATCAATGGCTATATCTCCCCGGGGTCCGCCTGCGGCCACCGCCCGAAAACGTATCTGAATCAGGCCGGTATAGTCCGACAAGTTCACCATTGCCCGAGTATAGGCTTCGCTGTTGGAATTGTGCTGCTGACCACTATTACTCCACACCGCGTAATGCCATGTCCCATCATAGACATCGATATTCAGGGTTCCTGTTTCAACGCCATACATGTGATAATAAAAGGTTAGAATTCGTCTAAAACCTGCAATCACAGAGCTTTGCAAAATGGCACTCTGTCCGGCAGCATTGGCCCCACCCGGCGAGGTTTCCAGGTAAACATACCAGGTACTTCCGTCAGCCCCGCCGGCCGGACCGGTATTGGGTGTTATGGTACTCCCTGAATAACGGGTCCAATTATGAGAGTCTTCGCCAGTAATATTGCCCCAGTCCGCAAATCCTTGTTCGAAATCGATTGCACTGAGTTGAGCCGCATGGCTGTCCGTCAGCGTCACGGCAACTTCATTTGCAAAAAAGCTTTCATATCCATAGCTGTCAACAGCAGTTACCGTATAATAATAGGGTCTGTAATAATCGATATCACTATCGGTAAATTCCAGCCCATCCAGTAAAGATTCATTCAGTCGGGCATACCCGCTTCCCGGCATTATCGACCGATAAACATGATAACCTGCCAAATCACTTTCCGTATTGGCATCCCACTGCAAAATAATCGACTCCTCGTTTGTCGTTGCCGTCAGGCCCGTCGGCGCATCCGGAGGCGTACTCTGTGTCATGGCACCGGCCTGCATTGAATCCGCACTTTCTCCGGTACTGTTGACGGCACTGACAACATAATAATACGTCGTCACCTCGGACAATCCTGTGTCACTGAAGCTTGTCCCTGACAAGCTGGCGACATGGGTATAAGGCCCCCCGTTGGCGGCTGAGCGTTTGATGTTGTAGTTCGTGGCACCGAATGATGCGTTCCAGGTCAGGTTAATCCGGCTGCCTGATATCCCCGCAGCACTAAGCCCCTCTGGTGACGAGGGTATTGCGGGAACCTGCTCTGCATACAATGCAGACACATCGGCGGCACTCAAAGCCCCAGCATAAATGCGTAACTCATCGATTCGCCCATTCAAGTAAGCATCCGCCGAGTATTGAGACCTGCCGATATAGTTCTGCGTTGTGGCTCCCAAAGAATCCGGCGTCAGACTCATCGAATTATTGCGTCCCACTTCCGCCCCATTGACGTAGAGAATGCCCGTACTGCCTGCCAGGGTCACTGCAACATGCGTCCATGTGCCCGTCGGCAGTGCGGCGGTGCCATTGATTTGCTTTTCGCCCCCGGCACCGGAGGTGGTAATCGCAAAACGCACCGCCCCCGAACCACTTCGCGGCGTTAGAAACATATTTACTGATGTACCCGTCCCAAAGTCAAATACGCGTGACCAGTTACTGATCGTATCCAGGTTGACCCATACAGCAATCGTAAAATCAGTCAGATTATCAACGACGCCTGTCCGCAGGCTGACATGGTCATTGGTGCCGTCCAGATCCAGGCCATTGCTGAATTTTCCAGTCGTCCATACCGGACCATTTACCAGGGTGCCCGTCCAGCCATTGCCGGTGGCATCCGCAGCAATCAGGCCGGTGGTTTCATCGCATTTCAGATATGAACGCAGTATCGCCGGAGTCACTTCGGCGCTGTTGCTGCTTTCGCCGCTTGCGGTATTGGCGCTGACCGTATAATAGTATTTGATTCCCGGCATCACCGTGGTATCGCTAAAACGGGTGTCAGTCAGGCCGGAGGCGATAGTGACATAAGGCCCCCCGCTGGTTGTCGAGCGTTTGAGATTGTAGCTGACCGCACCGGCAGATGCATTCCAGCCCAGGTTCACCTGTTTGCCGGTCAGCCTCGTCGCCCGCAGGCCCGACGGCGCCACGGGACCGTAATGATCCCATACGACCGTAGTCACCGACACTGCAGGTAATATCAATTGCGAGCCGGCGACTTGACCGAGAGATTCAAAGTGACGCGTTTCATCCGTTTGATAAACGCTCGATACATCGTATTGAAACGAACCGGGATTCAGAGTCACCGAAGCCGGTTTGGTCGTGCTGCGATTGATCAATACAGCCACAAGCCGTTTGTCATCGGGCGAAAGATAAGCGGACACCAGAACATCGGAATTATTAGACCCGACTTTAACTCGCCTGAATCCGGGCTGTACGTAATAGGAATAGTGCTTCATCGACCAATACGACGGATTGAGCCAGTATCCCTTGGGAGAGGTCCAATCGCCCGATCCCCACGGGAACTCGATTTCAACCAGTCCGATGTCGCCGGGCCAGATCAGGCTCCAATGGTTGTACCCGCTGACCTGTTCAACGACCAGGGAGTTATGAATTAAATTCGCACAGGGAACCAGCCCTTTTATATCGCCGAACTCGGTCATAAATCGCGGCTTGCCGGGGAACAGCGTATTGGAGCTGTTCAATACCGTCGTAAAGGCGGAATTATACCCATCCGGCGTTCCGTCGGTGCTGCCGCCGTAGAGGTGATGCGCAATCCCGTAAAATGTGTCAGGATTCATTTGTGCCATATAATTGCGAAGCCCCGCCGCATTTCCATACAGACCAACGCACTCCGGCCCCAGCATTTTGGGCGGAGTCGTCATAGCGGCCTGAAGCTTCTGGTAAACGACATTTTGTGCCTGGGCAAAACTTGCAAAGTATTCGCCATTAACAGGCGCCTCGGATGGATTGAACCGGCAGGAATCATAATCGGCCGTCCAGTCCGGTTCGTTCTGAATGCCGATCCAGGTGGGGTTGACACCACGAGCGATGTAGTCCTGAAGCGAGTCGCGCCAGTAGTTCGCAAATCCATCATAATCATAGGCGCCGTTGACCTGAATCAACGTTCCGCCATGGCCGACCTCGCCATTGCTCTTGAGATAGGCCGGGGGTGACCAGGAGGTCATCAGGATGGGCACGGGACGCCCCAGCCGCTGGTTGGCCGCTGTGACGATTTCATACGTGGCGGTATCCTGTCCATTGACTCCGCGCCACCAGTTGCCAATTCGCAGCATGGACAGGTTCAGCCCCGAAAAGGCATAGTCAAATATCTCTTTTTTGTAAGGGTGTGCCGTAAACCATCCGTTATAAAAACAAATCGCACCGCCCAGCCCCTCGATTGTCTGATACCGTGTTGCCCAGTCCATCGAAACAGAAACCGCGGCCGTTTCAACCTGCTGGAACTGCCACCAGTTCAGATTGAATAAATCCCCGCCCTGCCCTCCTATAAACCTGAAGTACAAATCGTGCACTCCTGAAATCCCGGACACATTACAGGTGATTGTCGTCCAGGTTTGCCTGCTGCCGGTGTTCGGAACCGAACCGGTTCCGACAACTGTTCCATTGAGGCTGTCCAGCCGCAATTCAATGCTGCCGCCGGTATTGGCACTGGCCACCCGGGCCAGAAAACTCGAAGCGCCGGCCCCAAAATCCACCCCGCGCACCCCAATCCAGTCCCCATTGGAAATAGCGGTGACATTCATACCGCCTTCGGCACAGGCTTCGGTTTTGACGCCGCTTTGCAGGGCAATCGTCTCTCCTTCAACCCGGACAAAAGGAGTGAGATACTTTAACTGATTAAGGCTATCCTGGGTAATGACAACCTGCTGTATCGTTCCATCCGAATTGTGATAAAGCCGGTCCAGGCAGATATTCCGATGTACCGTCGGCACAATCCCTTCGACCGTCGCCTGATGGCGGTTATGGTACACACAGTACCATTGCCCCTGATAGGTAAAAAACGTGTGATGGTTGTTATTGCCGTAATTATTGGGCGGTGTGCCAAGGGCCACCCCTCGGCGAACAAAGCCGCTCATCGGGCTGGAACTGGTCATGTAGGCAATCTGCGAGCCAGGGGTTGTATCCTCATAATTGTCCGCATAAGAAAAATAATAAATGCCGTCCCGTTTATGCATGTGGGATGCTTCAAAAAAATCCGGCATGTCTATCGTCTCAGCCGATCCGACCGGATCGATCATGTTTGTATTCAGCTTGATAACACGGGCTTGATTGGGGCCGCCGCCGCCAAAATAAAGATACGGCTGGCCGTCATCATCCACAAACACACAGGGATCAAATATCCAGGTGCTGTTGGCTCCCGGGGTCCCCCCTGAAAGCCCTTCACGTTTCACCACCAGTCCATTCTTTGGAGCCGTAAAAGGTCCGGTTGGCGAATCACTCGTAACAACACCAATACCCCAGTACGCATCGCCGAAATAAAGATAAAATTTGTTATTATTCCGGACAATACACGGTGCCCATGCCGTACCGATCCACGAGACGGAATCAGAATCAAAAACCACGCCATGATCCGTCCAGTTTTTGAGGTCATCTGTCGAAAAACAGACGATGGAATCCATCAAATAATCGGTGTCGTTGTTTTCTTCATCGTTGGAACAATAAACATACAACCGCCCGTTCCATTCAATCGCCGTCGGGTCTGCGGCATAATGCTGCGGCATCACAGGATAGTCCGCCCAGACCCGGCAGGCTGCAAGACAGAGAGTTATTACAATAAATGCTTTTATAATGGCACGGATTTCGGCACTTTTCACAATCATCTGTTTCATCATCATTCCCCCCGAATAAATACGGAGTGCTGTCCAAAACATCGCTTTGACAGCACTTCAATGACCAGTTGATATAATATAATTACACTCATGTAGTGATTCATCAGTTCTCGTAAAACAGGATTATCCGCAGCTAAAACAGATTTCCGGGCGTCTGAATAGACGCCCGGAAATCATCGTTTACGTAAATCTAAGATGGCTTAGTCCGCATAAATGCGGTCGTTTTCCAGCCATCGTGCTGCAAAACTGACAAAGTCCGGCAAATCAATAATGCAGTTGCCGTTGGTGTCATAGGCCTGCTGGTCGTAGGTTTCCCGGTTGCATACCGACCCGCCCTCAATCGCCAGGTATTCCTTGGCGACATCCACGGTCGTCAGAGCATAGTTCCATATCTTGAGGTCATCAATCATGCCGTTAAATTCAGGGTCCGGCCACTGGCTTTTGCCGAGATAGTTCAATACGGCTCCGACATCAATCGGATTGACCGTCATGCTCGTATTGGTCGCAACCAATTCACCGTTGCGATACAGGCGTCCTGTATTTCCAGTAAGGGTTACCGCGACATGATACCACTGGCCGGCAGTAAGAGCGCCGGTCTCAAGCAATTGCTCATCAACAGTGGAGGTTCGAATTGCAAAACGCATCACACCCCAGCCGGCATCGGGTGTGATGAACAAGTAACTCGATGTCCCGTTACCAAAATCCAAAGCGCGGCTCCATCCAAGAATACTGCTGGGACGAATCCATAGGCTAAGGGTCATGTCCTGATAATCGACTGCGCCGGCAGGTATCTGTGCATACTGACCATCGGCGCTTTGCGCGTCTGCATTGTCCAGCAGCAGGCTGGATGTTCCCACCCTGGCATCCGTACTGTCTAAGCCCGGAAGCGAGCCGGCTCCGGCCTGCATCATGGCTGCGTCAAAACCACTGACGACATCGGGAGAGACCCCCTCCGCGATCGTCTCAAACGGATAGTGGCTGACTAGACGCGGATACCATAATTTTGCAGAATTCGATGGGATCGAAGGAATTCCACCCTCATCCGGAGAACCGTTGTAAGCTATGCAGTAAAACTGTCCTTCATCCGCGGCAGTTGCACCGGTGATAACCAGGGTTGTCGTGTGTGTGCCCGAATAAATACCGCCGTCACTCAATTGGATATCCGGACTGCCGACTTTAAACCATCGAAAATCGGTTGCCGCAGGTCCGCCGGTTACACTGAATGATGCATTGCCGCTAAAATCAGCCAGGGCATTCGCAGGTCCAACCAGAATAACGGGGGTGGCGGCAATCGTATTGAACGTCCATACCGGCCCCATAATATTGTTTTCATTGCCGGCGGGGTAAGGATTTCCATTCGGGTCCGCAATTGCTTCTTCCACCTTCCAGGAATACTCGGTTGCCTGATTGAGTGTAACAGGTCCGTACTCATTATACGGATCGGTCAGGTTGGGGTCGGCATTGTGAATCTGCTGAACATAATCTTGCAGGTAAAGATTGGGATCACTGGGATTGCCGTTTGTCAAATAGAAATAATACCCCTGAATCGCGGGATTAACCCGGTATGCCGCCAGATAATCCGGGTCTCCGCCCGCATTCCAGCCGAATGTGACCTGAGCCTCAGTTTGAGAGATCAATGTCCCGGCCGTACCGTCAGCGTTGGCCGGCAAAACCACTGGATCATGAGCCTCAGCGTCCGAGCCCATGGTGATTTTCAGATTATCCATTTCCCACACCTGGGTAAAGGATGTACCATTGGGCATCACATCACCCGGCCAGGGCTGGCCAATTTCCATAGACCATGTGGGCTGGAGTAAATCCCAATTGGCTCCCTGCCACCAGTTATTGACGAAGTCGGCCATGTTAAATTTCACATGAACCCACCCGTCAGACTGGGAAATACTCAGGTTGGCAAATCCATGGCCGTACTGATCCGCACCGACAGCAGGATTGGTGGTGACGATGGCAACACCTAATACGATGGGGTTCCAGTTGCCCGAGACGTTGCGAACATCAAATGAGACATTATAGTCCGCCGGGTTGGCACTGGTGTTTCCAGACACCGTGAAGTCCCACTTGGAGCCAAAACGAGCATTTGCGTCTGCGCCGGTGGTATTACTTACCACGCCGGTATGCCGAATGACCATATTTCCACCACCAATATCGACTTCGGCGGCGGAATGGGTGCAAATATTCGTACCCCAGTTCCAGGCAGCAGTCGTGCCTCCGCTGGGATTGTCATATACGACCACCCCAAAACTCGTTGCGACACACAGTCCCATCAACATCAAACACATTCTTGTCATCTTTTGTTCCTCCACAAAATAATTGTTATAGTGTTTATGTTTGCATTGTAAGAAAACTTTTTATACCGATCTTACATAAAAAATTACCATTTCATCGCGGTGAAGTGCAGCCGTCTCAACCACGTGCTTCTTTTACTCGCGGAATTATTACACCCGCCGGATATACCGCAGCCGATTCCTACTCCAAAATCAAAACCGGATCGGCATACATGCACCAGTCGCTGTCGATGGCGGTTAAAGGCATATTGTCCCAGATGCGTCCCTCGGGGTCCTGCCCGTCGGTGGTAATCAGGGTCAAAAACCGGTCCTTATCTGAAATCTCGATATCCGCTGAAAACAGCGTTTTCTCCTGAACCTGTATTTTTTGGTGCCTTATTTTTCCGTCCACTAGAATCCAGAAATCCGCGTTACTGGCCTCGGGGCGTATCGCCTCCTTTTCGATCCCGAACCGGGTCTGGAAACGAGTAATTTTAATCGCCGGCAACAGGCTGCGTATGGCCTGGAGATCATACGTAATTCCCATATTGGCATGCATCAATACACACTGGGCATTCCAATAGCCCGACACGGCGGAGTTCTGAATCGCCCGGGTGTCCAGAATCCGTATCGCGCTGGTGATGGTCCCGTAACAGGCTCCGCTGGACGGCGGACATTCCTGAAATACATGGCCCAGAGAACTGACAATCTGCTGAGATTGGCCGTTGGGAATAAAAACGCCGTCAATAAAACGACTGGACGGCACGGGACGATAGACATTGGCCGTTGCATGAAGCTCGGGCATCCCCATGGGTTTTATGAAATTCCCACTGGGCAGATCGATTCCCAAATCAATAACTCCGGTACCCAGTCCGTTACCGCCGCCGACAATATCGGCAAGACTCAGTGTTTTTTGTCCCTTCCATATCGCGTTGCTGTCGGAATGGATAGTCCTTACAAAATGTGTCTGCAGGAACGGTATATCCGAGATAGCCAGCGTGTCAGCGGCAATCCTCTTGCCCATCCCGGCCACGACTTCAATAATCTCTTTGGACGCTTCGACGCCAGCAATCAGGGTCGTCTTGCCCTGCATCACATACAGCGACGTATCCCCGCCAATATCGGCCTGAACGCCAAACTCCGTGCCCAGATCAATGATCTTGGCGTTGTCTGTGTACACCGAAAATCCGACCGCTTCCCGCGGAACAATCGCATACAGCCGGCCATATCGCATCTTGATCTGGTCTTCGGTGCGAACCTGAAAAGCACAAGGCCCCTCCAGGGTCACCTGAGCACCGTTATCAAACAGAAATGTGACGCAGCCTTCCTGCAGCACAACATCGCTGCGGCTGGTCAGCACAGGATCCCCTTTGTCCATCGCGCCATGCGTCGTCGCCCATTTGGCATGAATACTGTCCGACAGGACAGCCACCTTAAAACCCGTGGCAGGCGGCGCCAGATACGCAAACAGGAAAATCAGGATAATCGCCGCAGCCGAAACCGCAGCCGCGATGACGGCCCCGGCACTGACCCGGCGCGCAATTTTGGGATATTCAACTTTTTCGACGTATATTCTGGGCTTGGGCTCAGGCTCCTGGACAACCTCAACCGTCGGAGAAGTTTTTTCGTCCTCGGCCAGTTTCTGCCATATCGTCTGATCGAGGCACTCTTCCAGCGGCACCTCCCCGCTCATACGGCCCTGCTCATTCAGTTTCGTCCGTAAAGCGGTGTAGTTTTTGACATAATTGCAGTAATCGTGGATGGCTTCGGGATGATGCGCAAGATAATCGTCCAGTTGCTGAATTTCTTTGTCCGAAATACAGTTTTCCAGCAGTTTGAAAATCAGTATGCCTATTTCATTGGGGTATGGATGCTGCATCACAAATCCTGATTAGACAATGATCTTGAAATACACAAATTAAGCATATTGATAATATGAGAAATACGAAAATATAAAGTGCTTGCAGGCCGGCCAATCTTCAGAGCAATATCTTTCACCGAAACATTATCCCGATAGCGAAGGCTGATTAATTTCTTGTCTTTTGCATCCAGCTTCTTTAAACAATCATTCAATGCATTGACGCGAAGCCCATAATCCTGGGCCGAATCTTCGGCAACATGCGAAAGTCGGTTATAAAATTCATGATGAAGGAGTTTTTTGGTTTTACGGTTTTCCCTTAAATACTCAAGCGTTTTATTCCTGGCTATGGTCATCGCCCAGGCGGTAAAATTGGTCCCTTCGTGAAACTGGTCAAAATTCTCCCACATAATCGTGGCTGTTTCCTGAAGCAAATCCTCTGCGGCCGTCAGATTATGCACCATCATCATGATGTAAGACATCAGGCTGCCATGAATGCCGTTATACAAACCAAAGAATTTTGAGCTTTTGCTATCCACTATCATTGATTAATAAACAACCTATTTTCACATCTTGATATTTGATTACCTACTATGTAATGTAAAAACCTCCGAAATTTCTAAAGATTTCCGCAAGACATCCCGCAATTACAATATATCTCCTTTATATACAACAGTTTACATTTTGCACAAAATTAATTGCAATCCATCTACCTGCCTTTTTTGAATGACTGCATTAGCGTCTGAAATTGATCTTTCTATTCCTGCTTCAAGTGTTTTTGGGCACTTTTTGCAAAATGGTACAGCCCTTGCAATACAACATTTCAATATGTTAATCGATAGGCCGGAAATCCGTATTAACGCCTGAAAAATCAAACAATCGAACGCAAACAGATAAAGGATAAGTGTCGATTACTTACAATTTTGTATTTGATGCGATATTTTGATACAATAATGTTGAAAGAAAAAACAGCCGAATCAGAGCCTTCCAGCCGGCCGCTCCGGCAGCTCAATACACTGCATGCTATTTTGCAGATGATCAGCCGCTGTTCAGGCCAGAAACAAATGCTCAATGAACTCCTCGATGTCCTGCGGGAACAGATGGGGATGTGTCGGGGCGTATTTATGCTGTCTACACCTGACGGACGGGAGCTGCTTGTCGAGGCCGCCAGCCAGGAAGAAAAGCACTCCGAAGCCCATTCGGTTCGATATCAACGCGGCGAAGGCATTACCGGACGGGTTCTGGCTACAGGTCAGCCGGCAATCATTCCTCGTATTGCAGATGAACCGGAGTTTCGTGGTCGCATTCATTTGCGGCAGGACAAACGCGACCGGGAATACAGTTTTATCTGCGTCCCTATCACCCTGAATAATGAAATTATCGGCACCTTTGCCGTGGATGCTCCCGCCGGCAATATGGAGTATCTCAATGAAACCCAGCGATTTTTGAGCATTATCGCAGCGATGGTCTCCAACGATCTGCATCACCGTCGTGACTTATTGATCGAAAAGCAAAGTCTGACTGAAGAAAACGTCCGGCTCAAAAATGAATTGCGTGAAAAATACCGGCCCGACAATATTATCGGCAATGCCAATTCCATGCGGATGGTCTATCAGAAAATCCAGCAAGTCGCCGTCGGCACCACCACCGTATTAATTCGCGGTGAAACCGGTACAGGCAAAGAACTGGTCGCCTCCGCTGTGCATTATGCCGGGCCGCGTGCCGGCAAGCCGTTCATCAAAGTCAACTGCTCGGCACTCAACGAAAATATCCTTGAAAGCGAGCTGTTCGGCCACGAAAAGGGGGCGTTCACCGGGGCAATTCAAAACCGCATCGGCAGGCTTGAAGAAGCCAACGGCGGAACGTTATTTCTGGATGAAATCGGCGATTTTTCACCCACCATCCAGGTCAAATTGCTTCGGATACTCCAGGAAAAAGAGTTTCAGCGGGTCGGCAGCAATATGACACTGAAAACCGATGTACGCATCATCGCGGCCACCAATCGAAATCTTGAGCAGCTTCTCAGGGAAAACATGTTTCGGTCGGATTTCTATTATCGGATCAATGTGTTCCCGATTTATCTCCCCCCCCTGCGGGAGCGCCGGGACGACCTGCTGCTGCTGGCGGACCACTTTATTGAAACCTTATCCCAAAAGCTGGGCAAAAAAATCCGCCGCATCAGCACCACCGCGATTAACATGATGATGGCCTATCACTGGCCGGGCAATGTCCGCGAACTGGAAAACTGCATCGAACATGCCATCTTGCTGACCGACGACGGGGTGATTCATGGGTATCATCTGCCGCCCACACTGCAAATCCCGACCCATCAGGAAATGGCCCCGCAAGGCACATTAAAAGCGCGTGTCGGACTGCTTGAACGGGATATGATCATTGATTCCCTCAAACGTTACAGCGGTCGCATCAGTTGTGTCGCCCGTGAACTGGGCATTACCGAACGCATGCTGCGATATAAAATTCAAAAGCTGAATATTCAATACAAAAAATAATACCACCACTCTGTGTCCCTGTTTTGACGCCGGCAATGTATGACCGGCGTTTTTTATTTGATGACATTTATTTCCATTGGCCGGTTTATGTGACAAATATTTCCGATCCTTTCTAATCCATTGTATTAAATAGGGTTATAAAATGTTTCATGAATGCCCTATACACTCTGGAATTCTCTTTTTGACAATTATTTCCCACAGTCCCTCTGAAGCCTTAATCCCTGGGTATTGATTCTCCTCCAGATAATCCCGTTTTTTCAGTCAATTTCGAGACATTCAAAATTCTTTCACAAGTATTTTCTGATTTTCTGAATCCGGCACACCGCTTGCGATTAGATAACCAGAGTTTATTGGTAAAACGTTTATAACAGATTTATCAGGAGTTTCTTCAATGAGAAAGATTGCGATTTACGGCAAAGGCGGTATCGGAAAATCAACCACCACCCAGAACACCGTTGCGGCCCTGGCCGAGATGGGCAAGAAGATCATGGTGGTGGGCTGCGACCCCAAGGCCGATTCTACACGACTGCTGCTGGGCGGGCTGGCGCAAAAGACCGTCCTGGATACCCTGCGTGAGGAAGGCGAAGATGTTGATCTGGACGATGTGCGCCGCCAGGGTTATGGCGGAACACTGTGCGTCGAATCCGGCGGGCCGGAACCCGGCGTCGGTTGTGCGGGTCGCGGCATCATCACCTCGATCAACCTGCTGGAACAGTTGGGGGCTTATAAGACGGAACTGGATTATGCGTTCTACGATGTACTGGGCGACGTGGTCTGCGGCGGATTTGCCATGCCGATTCGTGAAGGCAAGGCCGAAGAGATATATATCGTGTGCTCCGGCGAAATGATGGCCATGTACGCGGCCAACAACATCTGCAAAGGTATTGTCAAATTCGCCGAGGCCGGCGGTGTGCGTCTGGGGGGCCTGATCTGCAACAGCCGAAAAGTGGACAATGAACGTGAAATGATTGAAGCTTTTGCAAAGAAACTCGGAACCCAGATGATTCACTTCCTGCCGCGTGATAATGATGTGCAGCGGGCCGAGATCAACCGCAAGACCGTCATCGACTGGAACAAGGAAGCGCCACAGGCCAATGAATATCGCACGCTGGCCCGTAACATCGACCAGAACCAGATGTTCGTGATTCCCAAACCGCTGAAAATTGATGAACTGGAAAAACTGCTGCTGGATTACGGCATGCTGAATTAACTATACACTGCGACAAATACAGAAAGGAATACAATAATATGATTATGATTCGTGCCATTGTTCGTCCCGAAAAGGTGGATGAAGTCCTGTCCGCACTGATGTATGCGGGCTTTCCGGCGGTAACCAAGATGGATGTTTACGGCCGCGGCAAGCAGCGCGGTGTCAAAATCGGAGAAATCACCTATGATGAACTGCCCAAGGAACTGCTGCTGACGGTCGTGCCCGACAGCGAAAAGGACTTTGTGATTGAAACCATCATGAAGGCCGCCCGCACCGGCCCCAAGGGGGCATTCGGAGACGGCAAGATATTCGTCACCGCCGTCGAAGAAGTCTATACCGTCAGTTCCGGCCAAAAAGAAGTTTGACCCAGGGAGACTGTACCATGAAAGAAGTCATTGCAATTATTCGAATCAACAAGATGAATGAAACCAAGCGGGCACTGGCCGATGCCGGCATTTACTCGCTGACGGCCAGAAAAGTCAACGGCCGGGGACGCGGCAAAATCAACACCCTGCTGCTCAAGGGTGCCGAAAGCGGCTATGAAGAGGCCATCAATCAGCTCGGTTCCGGCCCCAGGCTCTTTCCCAAGCGAATGCTGACCATTGTCGTACCCGATTCAAAGGTGCCGACCGTGGTAAAGACCGTCATCGAGGTCAACAAAACCGGAAGCCCCGGCGATGGCAAGATATTCGTGCAGCCGCTGCTGGACGCCATTCGTGTCCGCACCGCGGAAAAAGGCGATAAAGCCCTGGACGAAAATAACGAACCTGTAAAAACTTAAACTCAATGAGGTGTCACAATGACGCATCAACCCGATCCATCCAAAATAAAAGAAAAACTGATTCAAAAATATCCGACCAAGGTCGCCCGAAAACGCTCGCAGCAGATTGTTATTAACAATGTCGGCGACAATCAGGCGGTCCCTGAAATTACCGCCAATGTACGGACAACCCCGGGGATTATCACACAGCGAGGCTGTACCTATGCCGGCTGCAAAGGCGTCGTGCTGGGCCCGACTCGGGATATCGTCAATATCACGCACGGACCTATCGGCTGCGGTTTCTATTCCTGGTTGACCCGTCGAAACCAGACCCGTCCGGAGGGGCCCCAGGATCATAATTTCATGACCTACTGTTTTTCGACCGATATGCAGGACGACCAGATCATCTTTGGCGGCGAAAAGAAGCTCCGTCAGGCAATCCAGGAAGCCTATGATTTGTTTAAGCCCAAAGCTATTGCGGTCTTTTCCACCTGCCCAGTAGGCCTTATTGGCGATGACGTGCACGCTGTCTGTCGCGAAATGAAAGAAAAACTGGGAATCAACGTTTTTGGATTCAGTTGCGAAGGTTATAAAGGCGTCAGCCAGTCGGCTGGACACCATATCGCCAACAACCAGCTTTTCAAACATGTCATCGGCCGCGACGACACTGTCGATCCGCATCCATTCAAAATCTGCATGCTCGGAGAATATAACATCGGCGGCGATGCCTTTGTCATTGATGACATTCTTGAACGCTGCGGAATCAAGCAGATCGCCACATTCAGCGGCAACAGCACCATCGGCAAATTTGAAAACGCCCACACCGCCGACCTGAACTGCGTCATGTGTCACCGGTCGATTAATTATGTCGCGGATATGATTGAAAAGAAATACGGCGTCCCATGGATCAAAGTCAACTTTATCGGCGCCGAATCCACCGCCAAATCCCTGCGAAAAATTGCGGCTTATTTTGACAATCCCGATCTGACAGCCCGTGTGGAACGTGTGATTGAAGAAGAAATGAAAGCGCTTAAAGCAATACGCAAAGAAATCAGGAACCGCTGTGAAGGCAAACTGGCCATGCTGTTTGTCGGCGGCAGCCGGGCGCACCACTACCAGGATTTATTCAACGAAATCGGCATGAAAACCATTGCCGCCGGCTATGAATTCGCCCACCGCGATGACTACGAAGGCCGCAAAGTGCTGCCGACAATCCAGGTGGACGCCGACAGCCGCAATATCGAAGAACTGACCGTCGAGCCGGATCCGGAAAATTATCGCCCACGCCGCACCGAAGAGCAGCTCAGGATGCTTAATGAAAAAGGACTGGAAGTCCGGGGCTACGAAGGCATGATGCCCCAGATGGACAACCAGACGCTGGTCATTGACGACATCAGCCAGCATGAATCCGAAATGCTGCTGGAGATGTATAAACCATCGATATTCTGTGCCGGCATCAAGGAAAAATTCGGCGTTCAGAAATCCGGCATCCCCTGCCTGCAGCTTCACAGCTATGACTACGGCGGCCCGTTTGCTGGATTCAAAGGCGCTGTCAACTTCTACAAAACCGTGGACCGGATGGTCAATACTCAGATCTGGTCCTTTATCAAGGCTCCCTGGCGGGTTAATGGAAAACCGCTGCTGGAAGCGGAATTAGTCAACAGTTAACTCTCGAAATGAGGATTTTATGTTACTACGTCATACGACACCACATATTCAGGAACGGTCGGCGCTGACCATCAATCCGGCCAAAACCTGTCAGCCCATCGGCGCGCTGTATGCGGCGCTGGGCATCCATCGCTGCCTGCCGCACAGCCACGGTTCTCAGGGATGCTGTTCCTATCACCGCAGCACACTAACCCGGCATTATAAAGAACCGGTCATGGCCGCAACCAGTTCATTCACCGAAGGCTCGTCCGTATTCGGCGGCCAGAGCAACCTGCTCCAGGCCATTCATAATGTCTTTTCGATATATGAGCCGGACGTCATTGCGATCCACACCACGTGCCTGTCGGAAACCATCGGTGATGATATTCCACAAATCATCGCCGCCGCAAAGGACAAGAAATTCATCCCGGAAGGCAAATACGTCATTCATGCCAACACACCCAGCTATGTCGGCTCGCATGTGACAGGCTTTTCCAACATGGTCAAAGGGATGGTTTCATATTTTTCCGAGCCTGGACCGCAGACCAAGACGATCAATATTATCCCCGGCTGGGTCGAACCGTCGGATATGCGTGAAATCAAACGCATCTGTACCATGATGGGGACAAAAATCATCCTGTTCCCGGACACATCCGATGTGCTGGATTGCCCGCAGACCGGCATACTCGAATTTTATCCCAAAGGCGGCACTCCCATCGCGGATATCCAGCGTGCCGGCCAGAGCCAGATGACCCTGGCGCTGGGCCGTACCGCATCCCTGGCCGCAGCCCGGGAGCTGGACACCAAATGCAAAGTGCCCTGTGAGGCCCTCGAACTGCCTGTCGGACTGCGTGCTACAGACCGGTTTATCGATACGCTTCGTCGCGTTTCCCGCCTCGATATCCCCGCCGCACTGGAAGACGAACGCGGCCGGCTGATGGACATCATCACCGATATGCACCAGTACTTTTACGGCAAACGCGTGGCCTTGTGGGGCGACCCGGATCAATTGGTCTCGCTGACGGAATTCCTGGTCGATCTGGATATGCGGCCAGTCTATATCGTCACCGGCACCCCCGGCAAAAAATTCCTCTCCCGCATTGAAAAAGCCCTGCAGGGTAAAGTCCCGGAGGCCAAGGTCCGCGAAGGCGCCAATGCCGATATGTTCCTGATGCATCAGTGGATCAAACAGGAAAAAGTGGATTTACTCATCGGCAACACCTACGGCAAATATATCAGCCGCGATGAGGATATTCCGCTGCTGCGTTTCGGTTTCCCGATTCTGGATCGCATCGGCCACTCCTATTTCCCGACTGTCGGTTATACCGGCGCCATGCGAATCCTCGAAAAGATTCTCGGCCTGCTGATGG
>CAZKAI010000008.1:8713-12837 GCA_964550565.1 uncultured Pirellulales bacterium | reverse complement strand
GTCGGTTATACCGGCGCCATGCGAATCCTCGAAAAGATTCTCGGCCTGCTGATGGACCGGCAGGATCGTGACGCTCCCGAAGAAAGTTTTGAATTGGTCATGTAACCCAATCCCGGGTATGAATGGAACCTTCCCATGTCAGGTATTCTTGAAAAAAGACAAAAACAGATACACCGCAAAGGCGGACAGCCGTTCGAGATGGCGTGTGAAAAACACAGCCTGGCCGGAGCGGTCAGCCAGAGGGCCTGTGTCTTCTGCGGCAGCCGGGTAGTCTTATACCCCATCGCCGATGCCCTGCACCTGATTCATGGCCCGGTGGGCTGTGCCGCCTATACCTGGGATATCCGCGGAGCGTTATCCTCCGGCCCGCAACTGCATCGGATGAGTTTCACCACCGATTTGCGGGAACAGGATGTCATCCACGGCGGCGAAGATAAATTATATTGCTGCCTCAAGGAATTGATTGCCCTTTACCAGCCGCGGGCGGCGTTTGTCTATTCCACCTGTATCGTCGGTGTTATCGGCGATGATGTCGAAGCGGTCTGCAAACGCGTCGCCCGCGAAACCGGCCTGACAGTGATCTCGGTCGCATCCGAAGGATTCAAAGGCACCAAAAAAGACGGCTATCGCGCCGCCTGTAACGCCCTGTCGCAATTAGTCGGCACCGGGGATACCTCGCAAATCGGCCCGATGAGCCTGAACATCCTCGGCGATTTCAACATCGCCGGCGAAACCTGGATGATTCGGGATTATTATAACCGTATGGGCGTCGAAGTCGTCTCCACCATCACCGGCGATGGCCGGGTGGATGATATCCGACGCGCCCACGGTGCCAAATTGAATGTCGTGCAATGCAGCGGCTCGATGGTCCACCTGGCCCGACACATGCAGGAAAAATACGGCATCCCATATATCCACGTCTCCTATTTTGGCATTCAGGATATGAGCAAAGCCCTCTATGATGTAGCGGAATTCTTTGGGAATAATGAAGTCCTGGAACGCACCCAGTCGCTGGTTCGCCAGGAAATTCAGAGGGTCATGCCGGAAATAAACCGCTATCGTCGGGACTTACAGGGCAAAAAAGCCGGCATCTACACCGGTGGCGCCTTTAAAGCCTTTTCACTGGTCGAGTCACTGCGGCTGCTGGGGATTCGGACCGCCTTCGTTGGCTCACAGACCGGCGGCCCCGAGGACTACCAGCGTCTTGAAGCCTTCTGTGATGAAGGAACAATCATCGTCGATGATGCCAATATCATGGAACTGGTTCGATTCGCCCAGGAAACCGGTATCGACCTGTTTATCGGCGGCGTCAAAGAACGCCCCGTTGCCTACAAACTGGGCATCGGATTCTGCGACCATAATCACGAACGCAAAATATCGCTGGCCGGATTTGGGGGCATGCTCAATTTTGCCCGGGAAGTCCATACCACCATCATGAGTCCCGTCTGGAAACTGATTGACAGTCGTAACCCTCGGGCTGGGAGAAACTGATATGGAACCACAATTATCTTCAATTGCCGTTTCCACACGCAACCCATGCAGAATGTGTACGCCGCTGGGTGCCGCAATGGTCTTTAGCGGAATTGCTGATGCAGTCCCCTTCCTGCACGGTTCCCAGGGATGCAGCACCTATATCCGCCGGTATCTCATTGGCCATTTCCGTGAACCGGTGGATATCGCCTGCTCCAATTTCGGCGAATCCTCCGTGATTTTCGGCGGCTGGCAGAATCTGCATACGGGAATCCACGCCGTCATCGAACAATACCATCCCCGCCTGATCGGCATCGCTACAACCTGCCTGGCCGAAACCATCGGGGAAGATATCCCGCAGATGATTCGCCGCCTTGAACAGGAACTGTCGGAGGATGGCCCGATTCTGGTATCGGTTTCAACACCCAGTTATCAGGGTTCCCACAGCGACGGATTCCATCGGGCAGTCAAAGCGGTCGTGGAAAAACTGGCTCAGCCCGGTCCCGCCGGCAGACATATCAACGTGTTCAGCGGAATGATTTGCCCCGAAGACATCCGCCATCTCAAGGATATCTTTGTCGAGTTTGGGTTAGAAGCAACCCTGCTGCCAGATTACAGCGACGCACTGGACAGCGGCATCTGGAGCCGATACGAAAAAAATATTGAATCCGGAACGCCCATAGAATCCATCCGCCGCTGCGGACAGGCCCAGGCCACCATCGAATTCAGCTCAACCGGTGATTTTTCCACCTCGGCCGGCGAAACCCTCCTCCGGCGGTTCGGAACCCCCCTGTATATGCTGCCGTTACCTGTCGGTGTCGGGCAATGTGATAGATTCTTCGAGCGGCTCGGCGTCCTGTCCGCCAGGGAGATTCCGGCCCGCTTTACCGCCCAGCGCAGCCGCCTGATTGACTCCTATGTCGATGCACACAAATATGTCTTTGGCAAAAAAGCCGTGCTTTACGGCCCTGCCGACTGGGTTGCTGCCCTGGCCATATTCCTCTGCGAAATAGGCATGGTACCCGTCCTGTGTGCCGCCGGAGACCACAAAGGCACCCTGCAGGAACACCTGCGGGAGCATCTCCCCGGCACGATGGATTCCATTACAGTCGTCGAAGATACGGATTTCGCATCAATCGAACAGATGGCCGCAGGCCTTAAGCCCGACATCCTCATCGGCGACAGCAACGGTTATAAAATGTCCCGAAATCTCAATATCCCGCTGGTCCGGCTGGGTCTGCCGATTCACGACCGCATCGGTGCCTCGCGTATGGCTTCCATCGGCTATCAGGGCACCCAGCAATTATTCGACCGGATCGTAAACACAATACTGGAACATCAACAAGACAACTGTTCTATCGGTTATACCCACTTATAACACCATAGAAAGGATTAAAAAGAAAACGAGGCTGTATGATGACACTGGACAGAACCAAACACCCCTGTTTCAATGAAAATGCAAAATCGCAGTTCGGACGGATACATTTGCCCGTAGCCCCGAAGTGCAATATCCAGTGCAATTTCTGCGATCGCAAATATGACTGCGTCAACGAGAATCGCCCCGGCGTAACCAGTACCGTCCTGACACCGATGCAGGCGATAACCTATCTCAACAAAATGGTGAAACTGATACCAAACTTGTCAGTTGTCGGAATCGCCGGTCCCGGAGACCCCTTCGCTAATCCGGATGAAACGATGGATACCATGCGTCGCGTGCGTGCGGACTTCCCATCCATGCTCTTGTGTGTCGCCTCCAACGGCCTCAATGTAGCCTCTTATGTGGAGGAGATGGTCAAACTCAACGTCACCCATCTGACCATGACCATCAATGCCGTGGACCCGGACATCGGCCAGGTGATTTATTCCTGGGTTCGGGACGGCAAAAAAATCTATCGCGGCCGGGCCGCTGCTGAAGTTCTGCTGTCACGTCAAATGGAGTCTTTGCGTCTGTGCCGGCAGAAAGGCCTGACCGCCAAAATCAATTCAATCCTGATTCCCGGCGTCAATGACCATCATATCGCCGATGTTGCCCGCGTCGTGGCCGAACAGGGTGCGGATTTATTCAACTGCATCGGGATGTGCCATGTCCCCAATACCCCATTTGCAGAAATCATCCCCCCCGGCAAAGAAGCTGTCGAAGCCGTACGCCGTCAGGCGGAGTGTTATCTGCCGCAGATGCGGCATTGTACCCGCTGCCGTGCGGATGCAGTCGGCTGCCTGGGACAGGCAGTTTCCCATCAGGCCATTGCAATCATGCAGCAGGTGGCTTCAGGCCTTGAGCCTGCTGCCGACCGACCGTACGCTGCGGTGGCCACCATGGAAGGTGTATTGATCAATCAGCACCTCGGACGCGCAGCCAATGTCCATATTTATGGATTCGAAAATAATCAGATCCAATGGATTGAAACACGAACTACGCCTCCGGCCGGTGACGGCGACCTGCGATGGCAGCAGCTTGCTGAAATTCTTCATGACTGTCAGGCGTTTTTCACCTGCCAGGCAGGTCCCGTGCCGGTCCGAGCCATGGAAACCCACGGGGTTAAAGTCATTCAGACCGAAGGCCTGATTGAACTGGTCCTGAAAGACTTTTTCGAAGGCAAACCCATTGTATCCGTACCCAAACCCAGCGCCTGTCAATCCGGATGCGCCAAAGC
>CAZKAI010000008.1:5702-8613 GCA_964550565.1 uncultured Pirellulales bacterium | reverse complement strand
CTTAAACCTTAACTCAGGAGATTCATTATGAAAAAACCAAAACATCATATTTTCATCTGTAACAGTTTTCGTCTGGGCGGCGAACCCCAGGGCGTCTGCAACAAAAAAGGTGCTCCCGGCTTTATGCAGTATGTGGAAGAAGGGATTTTAGACCGCGGACTGGACGCCATGGTATCCAGCACCGGATGCCTGAAGGTCTGCGACCGCGGCCCGGCCATGGTGGTCTATCCCCAGGGGTGGTGGTATGGAGAACTCACCGAAGAGCGTGTGGACGAAATTCTCGACGCCATGCAGGAAGGCAAGGCCGTCGAGGAGTACTTATTATGCTGAGGTAAATTATGGAACCGTTCAATACCTCCAATCATTTGATCGAAATCGTGGACAGCACCCTGCGCGACGGCGAACAGGCCGCCGGGGTGGTATTCAGTATCGAGGAAAAACTCGCCATCGCCGAAAAACTGGCTGCAATCGGCGTGCATGAACTGGAAATCGGCGTCGCCGCCGCAGGCCCCGATGAACAAACTGCCATGCGGGAAATCATCAGGCTCGGGCTGCCATCCCGGTTGACTGTCTGGTGCAGAGCTGTCGAGAACGATGTACAGCAAGCCGCCGCCTGCGGTGCACGGGCAATCCATATTTCCTTTCCGGTCTCCGATATTCTGCTTCAGGCTCAATACAAGGACGGATTCTGGGTCATGGAGCAAATTCGCTCCCTGATTCCTGCTGCCCGCGATCATTTCGAATTTGTTTCCGTCGGATTACAGGACGCCTCGCGGACCGAATTGACGTGTCTGTACCAGATTTGCCGTCTGCTGGAAGACAGCGGCATTAACCGCATCCGCCTGGCCGACACCGTCGGCATCTGGGATCCAATGATAACCTTTGAAACATTCCATCATATCCACCGGCAGTTTCCCGACCTGCCGCTGGGATTTCACGCACACAACGATCTCGGCATGGCCGTCGCCAACACGATTGCCGCCATTCGTGCCGGAGCCGGCAGTGTGGACGTAACCGTTAACGGCCTCGGGGAAAGGGCCGGGAATGCCGCTCTCGAAGAAGTGGTCATGGCTTCTCGGGTCGTGCTGCATACCGATTTCGGCATTGACACCCATTCACTGACCGATTTATCGCATTGGATCGGGCAGCTTTCTGCAAGACCCGTCCCCTTCCAGAAACCCATCACCGGCAAAGGCGTATTCCTGCATGAATCGGGAATCCACGTCCATGCCATGCTGCACGACTGTCGCAGCTACGAGGCATTTATGCCCGAATCCATTGGCCGTCCCCGTGAAGACTTTGTCATCGGCAAACATTCCGGAAGAGCGGCCCTGCGGGTGATGATGGAACGATGGGGAGTCCCCGTTCAGAATCACATGGAAAACCGGCTCATCCACCTGGTACATCAGACCGCGACCACGCAGAAACGTGCCCTGACACAAGAGGATGTATGGAATCTCTATCGTCAACTGGACGGGAAATAAGATGAAACACTCAGGTTATGGAATCCTGTTTTTCCTGATCACTGTTGTTGCTGCCGTTATTGGGGCACAATTCTTAAGCGCATCCAGGACTCCCGGGTTGGCTGCCGGGCCAGAGCAGCCCGTACCCGCAATCCTTGTTTTTGCCGCTGCGGGAACTGCCGCTCCCATGCAGGAACTCGCTGAGCTGTATGACAGGCAAAATAACACAAAAACACAACTGAACCTGGCTTCGTCGGCAACTCTGGCTAAACAAATCACCGCCGGTGCAGAATGGGATGTGTTTATCTCCGCCAATCTTCAATGGATGGATTATGTCCTTGAAGAGTCCTCCTTAAATCCGGATACGGTCGTCAATCTTCTCAAAGATCGCCTGACACTGGTGGCGCCTGCGGATGGGGAACCATTTGCTTTCTCGATAGAAGATAATTCCTTTGCGACCCATTTTAAAGGTCATCTGGCCTTGGGTGATCCGGCCAGTGTCCCGGCAGGAATCTATGCCAGAAAAGCCCTCGAAAAACTCGGCTGGTGGCAGGATCTGAGTGATAATATAATCCCAGCAGTGGATGTTGCGGCCGCCCGTCGTTATGTCGAGTCGGGCCAATGCCAGGCAGGAATCGTGTATCTATCCGGGGTAAAGGACTCATCAAAACTTAAATTAATCCATATATTCGACGAAGCCCTGCACGACCCGATTTACTTTGTCGCTGTGGCCAATTCAAATTCCAGACAGGGGAAACTTTTTCTTGATTTTCTGGCCGCATCCCCACAAGCCGCCAAATCCTTTGAACATCATGGCTTCGAAATAGTCGGTTCCTCGAAAGACACCGGGAGATAAGATGCTGGATGCCGTCTGGATATCATTAAAAGTCGCCTCTGTTTCCATGCTGGTCATCTTCCTGCCCGGCATTGGACTCGGATGGCTTCTGGCCCGACGACGATTCACCGGCCAGACCCTGCTTCACTCCCTGCTGTATCTGCCGATGGTCCTGCCGCCGGTCGTTACGGGATATCTGACCCTGCTGCTCTTCGGCAAACAGGGAATCCTCGGCAAATGGCTGGACCGGTATTTCGGTATCTCACTGGCCTTCGACTGGACCGGTGCGGTCCTCGTATCATCCATGGTCGGCCTGCCGCTGCTGGTGCGAGCCGTAAAACTTTCGATGGAAATGATAGACCGTCGATTCAACGACGCCTCGGCTGTTCTCGGTGCCGGGCCGGCACGGACTTTTTATACGATCACTTTACCTCTGGCCGGCCCCGGCATTTTTGCCGGGCTGATTTTGGCATTTGCCCGCAGCCTCGGTGAATTCGGAGCAACCATCATTTTTGCCGGCAACATCCCCGGCAAAACCCAGACCATTGCCCTGGCGGTTTATTCCATGATTCAAACCCCCGGAGCTGATAACGCCGCCATGCACCTGGCACTG
>CAZKAI010000008.1:0-5602 GCA_964550565.1 uncultured Pirellulales bacterium | reverse complement strand
ATCCATCTTGATACAGAAGTTCTCTATGATACTTGGCAGAAAATAGATATTCCCGCCCACAGGCGAAAAATCGGGATTGTCTTTCAGGATTGTCTGCTGTTTCCGCATCTGTCGGCACAAGCCAACATGGAATACGGCCAGACCGGCGATAAACTGACCCGTCGGGAACAATTTGACAAAATTGTCGCCTTGCTGGAAATTAAACCGTTGCTGGACCGCAGTATTACGCATTTATCCGGAGGTGAGAAAAAACGGGTCGCTCTGGCCCGCGCCATTCTTGCCAATCCCCGGTGGCTTTTACTCGATGAACCTTTCAGTGGCCTGGATCAGTCCCTCAAGGACCAAATCCTGATATATCTGCGCCGGCTGCATCAGGCCACAGCCATTCCCATGATTTTAGTCAGCCATTGTCCGGATGAAATCGCCGACCTGGCCGACGAAGTTTTTTTCATGGAAAAAGGCCAATTGACCGCTCAAGGAACGCTGACTTCCAGAGGCGCCAACGACAGTGCCTGTTTTTGTCACTCGCAAGACCCAAAAGACTTGCAAAAAATCAAAAATTGGTTAATAAAGAATCACTCGCTGCGACTGAAAACCTATCGCAGCACGATACGAGCTGTATAAAACATGACGAAAGAAATGTATGAAGATTCACTGCCTGACACATGTGCCGTTTGAAGATGCCGCCAACATCCAGATCTGGGCCGACACCCGCGGGCATACACTCCACTATACCCATCTATACAAGCACGACCCCCTGCCGGCAATGAAAGACTTTGATTTTCTGGCAGTCATGGGCGGCCCCATGAATATCTACGAGCACGATGCTTATCCCTGGCTGGAAATAGAAAAACAGTTCATTGGCCAGGCTATTGAGGCCGGCAAGAAAGTCCTCGGTGTCTGCCTTGGCGGTCAGTTGATTGCCGATGTCCTCGGCGGTAAAGTCACCAAAAATCAACACCCGGAAATCGGCTGGCATCCGATCCACCTGACTCCCCAAGCGAGGCAGTTACCCCTGTTTGCAGGATTCCCCGAAGAATTGACCGTCTTCCACTGGCACGGCGACACCTTTGCCATTCCCCCAGGTGCCATCCATCTGGCCTCCAGCCAGGCGTGTACGAACCAGGCCTTTCTCTATGGCTCCACCGTCCTGGGGCTGCAATTCCATCTGGAATATTCCGAAGACAGCATTCGAGCCATGCTCACAGATTGTCAAAGCGAATTAATCCCATCCCCTTACGTCCAATCCGCAGAGTTAATCCTGCAAAACCTGCCGCTCGTGCCGACGGTTCAGGGCTATCTGAACCGGCTGCTGGATCAATTTATGATGATATAATCAGAACCGCACAGCACAAAATCTGATTATTGGATTACTCGATGTTTCGCAGGCAGGCTGTACTGATTCGGATTTGATCATAATTCACCTGCCCTTGCAAACAATCGTAAATATCTTTCATTCGTTCCGCTCTGGTCCGTACCGCAGCATCCACAATCTGTTGGTGGGTCGCATCATCCACCCAGGGTAAAGGCGTCTGGATTTTTTCTTTCTGGATATACTCAACCAGATATTGAATCGTTGTGGATTCGGCCCTTTTGGTGGCGGCGGCAACCTGTTTGACAGACTGTTTTTGTTTAAACAGTTCAAACGCAAGCAATCGAGCCTGACTGAGGCCGGCTGATTTTGTCTGACCATGTGAAATGCCATACTCCGTCGTCGGCCCGGAATCGATATCCATATCCAGTGAATGGGTACGACAATAATCCCTTATAGTTTCAATAAAGCGTTTGCCATATTGGTCACATTTTTGCTGACCAACGCCCTGCACGTGCAGAAATTGCCCCAGAGTAGATGGACGCCTGCGAGCCATATCACGCAGGCCGGCATCACCAAAGATAACATAGGCAGGTAATTGCTTTTTAGCGGCAATGGATGACCGCAACTCCTTGAGCGTCTCAAACAATCCTTTATCAACACCCTCCCAGGACTCCGAAGCCGCTTTAGACAGTTTGGCCGGCTTCTGAGCAGGTTTATACAAACGGGGTTTAGCTTCCCCTTTTAATATCGCACGCCCTTTTTCCGTCACGCTTAATACGTGGTATTCGCCGGTTTTTGCAAGAACCCCCTGACCGACAAGCTGTTCGATCCAATCCTGAATCAGAGTCCTCGGATACAGATTCAGGAGATTATAAGTGCTTAATTTATCATGGCCGTTTTCGATAATGCGCTGCTCACCCGAACCGGTCAGAACCAGCGCCGTGTAAGCGCCCCCAAACCGCTGCCCGAGACGAAGCACACACGACAGGATTTTCTGGGCAATGACCAACGCATCGTCCACGCTGTCAAGCTCACCCAGACAGACATCACAGGCCTGGCAATTCGTCTTGTCGGTCGTTTGGCCAAAATAATCAAGGATGACCTTATGCCTGCATAATGCACTGGTACAAAATCGATACATACTGTCCAGTTTGACCGTCGCGATTTTTTTCGCCTCTTCAGGCATATCCCGCATCAGGCTTTTCCAGACACCGTAATCGCCGCCGGAATAAAACAGGCTGCACTCCGCCTCGAGTCCATCCCGCCCGGCCCGTCCGCTTTCCTGCTGATAATGCTCCAGCGATTTGGGCATCCCGGCGTGAACCACATAACGCACATTGGATTTATCAATTCCCATACCAAAGGCAATCGTTGCAACAATGGTGTCAATCTGTTCTTTGATAAATCGATCCTGATTCTTTTTACGCATCTGGTCGGTCAGGCCGGCGTGATAAGGAGCAACGCGATAGCCTTTCTCTTCAAGCTGGGCACACATCGCATCCACGTCCTTCCGTCGGATACAATAGATAATACCCGATTCTCCCTTGTGTCGATCCAGAACGCTGCAAACCTGTTTAACAATATCGTTTCGCGGACGCACTTTATAGACCAGGTTCGGACGATCAAATGAACCGACCAGCACACCGGGATTTTCAAGATGCAGTTGATCTGCTATATCGCTCCTCACCTGCTCGGTTGCCGTGGCGGTATAGGCAGCGATGGTGATACCGGGGAAAACCTTTTTAAGTCGCCCCAATTGTCGATACTCCGGACGGAAATCATGCCCCCACATGCTGACGCAATGGGCTTCATCCACGGCAATATAAGACAAGTATGTTTTGCCAAGCAATTGGGCAAAGCCTTTGGACAGCAATCGCTCCGGAGACACATACAGGAGTTTTAATGTCCCCTTCTGAATCCGACTGAGCACTTGATTCTGCTCATCCATCGAAAGCGAACTATCCAGCCGCATCGCGGAAACACCGCATTCCGTCAGGGCATCAACCTGATCTTTCATCAGCGAAATCAATGGCGAAACGACCACTGCCATGCCATCCATGGCTGCGGCCGGGGCCTGATAACAAAGCGACTTGCCTCCGCCTGTCGGCAGAACCACAATGCAGTCCTGTTTTCTGCATAAATGGTCCATCGCCTCCTTTTGCAGGGGTAGGAAAGATTCATATCCCCAATGCTTTGTCAGGGCTTGCTGAACCTTGTGCATCAGTGGCATTATCGATTACTCCTTCATCACCTGTTCAACGGTTTTAAGTATTTGAGTACATAGGACTTATCTTATGACAATACAAGTACAGAACCATACAATCCCGGTAAGAAATTGGGTTCGTTTGGTGAAAAATAAGAATACAAGGCTACATGGATACAAGAATGTGAAATTGGGTTCGTTTGGTAAAATCTTGTTGGTCAAATACGATGACCTTAGACGACCTAATAAGTCGCGACTTGACGATATGAACTTGTTAAATAAGCTCTTCTCTGTCCGATATCAGGAACAGCAAACCAAACCTGATACCCAGCACGGCGGGTTATTATACACTCCTAACATATCCCTTACAAGATTATTTTTATAAAAAAATAGATACTTTTGATTTCTGGACTGTTACTTACTTTTACTTCGGTACCCCCTCACGTATCCGTTTGGAAAAATCGGGGCTGTCGCCGGCCTGTACCGCCCTGTCGTTGATGAAGCTGGCGGCTTTAATCTGCTCGAAAGGCAGCGTTGTGTCGATGGCCCCGCGTTCATAGAGAAGCGTATCCAGATAGCCATTGAGAAGCATTTTCCAGCTCATTTTGCCATGGGCATAAGGCGCGGTATGACCGCGGATGGAGGTGGTGCAGTTTTGAGTCATGGCATTATACCACTCGGGGCGATCATTCAGGCTGTTGACGCTTTTCAAGTAATCCAGCAAAACCTGACGAACCAGTTCAGGCTTTGCAGTAAGCCGGTACAGATAGACCGACTCCCCCCGGAAATTCGTACGCAGCCGGACCAAATCGCGTTCGTCACCGACAATGTAGATCAATTCATACTGCTTGAAAAAACCTTTTACAGCAGAGTATCCCTCGCCCACTTCTTTGCGGGTTTCGATGGAGATGCACAGATACTCATTATCTTCAAAGCAAAAACTCATGATGGTGTGTGCGATCATGGGAGAACCCCAGTAGATGATGAATAAATCCGCACCTTGCAGTTTTGAAAGATCAAAGGTCTTGTCGTAATACGATACCGTATAGTCGGTTTCAGTGCGATAATTACAGTTGCGAATATTACGAACCGTGACCTTGTCGCCTTCGATTTGAGCCGAAGGCAGAATCGCCACATCCGGCTGCCAGTTGCGATTGTTGGACGGCGGGATACAAAGCCATGCGATTAATATCACCGCCCATACCAGTCCAAATGCCAGAGCTGCCTTATAAAACGGACGTACTTTCCAAAACACCCCTGCTGCAACAGCAAAAAAAAGGATGATCGCGGCAATACGAATTCCTGAGCCTGGAAGATTGGAGTAATAAATTGCCGCTGAAGCCCACAAGGCCATAATCCCCATGATCAGGCATAGGTTTGCTCTGAGCAAATAAACCAGGACGCGTTTCATGGATTTTGCCTCCAATATTTTTTTATGAGGTTTATTGGGATTCGCTGTTTTGAGCGGCTATTCCGGCAAGATGTTCTCGCAAAATCCGTTTGACCTCATCAATTGCCAACGGGTGGGTGTGGGCGCCATGGCCTGACGGCACCAGTTTTTCCGATTGTGTAAAGTCCAGATGGGAGCTTTCGTAAGGAACAATTCCATCGGAACTGCCGGCGGCGGGGACATCCTTTCGTGTTCCGATAATGGAATGGTACGGAATATCCGGTCGGAGCGGAACCTTATTTGTGACTTGTGTGTATATCGACGATGGTGACAGCAGCAATACGGAATTGGACACTTTTTTGGTGTAGGCTGCCGACGCCGATTCTGTCAGGGCTCCTCCGCTGATCATCTTTGCCGTCGTATCTGTTACCGTGGCGGGCAGCTCGATTAATCCCGAGAACAGCCTGGTGTACCATGCATCGGCCATGGGGCTGCCGCGATGCGGTGTCGCCACAAAAATCACCCGTTTCACAAACGGCTGATGCTCAAAGAGCATTATATTTTTGAGCTGCTCTTTTGTATTCGGATCAAGATTGATGGTCTCAAACGGTTCTTTGAAAAAGCTGTCCCAATAGGTAGTCCCGCTATCCTGCACCATGCCCCGTGTCAGAAGCCCGCCCATACTATGGCCCAT
>CAZKAI010000007.1:0-57967 GCA_964550565.1 uncultured Pirellulales bacterium | reverse complement strand
GCAAGGTCCGTTACCGGGATTTGCCCTATAATGAGCAGTATCCCAAACAGGTCCGGGAGATTGCTTCAGAGGTCGTTAATGAATGTGAAAATTTTGTCGTTCTGGGTATCGGGGGTTCGGCACTGGGCAATATCGCCCTGCAGACGGCATTGAATCCATATCTATATAACCTGGACGCCGCCCAGCGCAAAGGGCCGCGTCTATTTGTCTTTGACAATGTCGATCCGATGCAATTGGCCAGCTTCCTGGATTGGATTGGTGATAAACTGGATAAGACGATTTTTAATGTCATTAGCAAATCAGGGCGTACCGCAGAAACCGCAGCCCAGTTTTTGATTATCCGTGAAATGCTGCTTAAAAAGCTCGGTCCGGCCGGCTATAAAAAGCAGATTATTGCAACCACCGACCCCAAAGAAGGCACCCTTCGCAAGATCGTCAACGAGGCGGGATTCCGGACATTGGAAGTCCCGGATGGTGTCGGCGGACGCTGGAGCGTGCTCAGCCCGGTCGGATTGCTGAGTGCGGCAGTGTGCGGTATAGACATTGAAAACCTGCTGGCTGGCGCTCGGGATATGGATCAGCGGGTCAGCCGGACGGATTTCTTTGCCAATCCGGCAGCGCTGAATGCCGCGATTAACTGGCATTATTACAATGCCGGCAAGCGGATTTCCGTAATGTTCCCCTATGCCTGGCGGCTGAAGGATTTGTCCGACTGGTATCGTCAGCTCTGGGCGGAAAGTCTGGGCAAGACAAAAAATCTCAAAGGTTTGGATGTGTATGTCGGCCCCACGCCTGTAAATGCCCTGGGGACGACCGACCAGCACAGTCAGGTGCAGTTGTACCGTGAAGGCCCCAATGACAAAATATTTACCTTCCTGCAGGTCAAGCAGTTTGACCGTGATATCGTCATCGGGCCGTCTCCGGAAAGTACACCGGAATTGAATTACCTGGCCGGCAAACAAATGTCGCGTCTGCTGAACAGTGAAAAGCTGGGCACTGAATATGCCTTGCTGCACGACAAGCGCCCCTGTATGACCGTTCTCTTCGATCAGGTCAATGCGTTTACGATTGGCCAGTTTATCTACCTGTTTGAAGCGACGACTTCGCTGGCGGGTCTTTTGTTTGATATCAATGCGTATGATCAGCCCGCGGTGGAACTGGGTAAGGAAGCGACATTTGCCCTGATGGACCAGCCGGGCTATGAAGATTTAGCCGAGAAGATTAAACCGGTACAGCAGATTGACGGCGGCTATCTCGTGTAACAGTAAACCCGAATACTACCGACGGTAATCGCGAAGGAGACGACATGGATTATGCAGTGATTATGGCGGGAGGTTCCGGCAAGCGGCTTTGGCCGCTCAGTCGTGAACACCGCCCCAAACAGATGCTGCGGCTGCTGAGCGGTCAGACCCTGCTGCGGCGTTGCTTTGACCGGCTGTGCGGATTATTTGACCCCAGGAATATTCTGGTGGTTACCAACGTCGGTTATGTGGATATGGTTCGCGAGAATCTGCTGGAATTGCCTGCAGAGAACGTGATTGCTGAACCGATGGTCCGCGATACGGCAGGCGCCATCGGGCTTGCCGCAACAGTTCTTCATAAATATGATCCGCATTCCACGATGGCGGTGGTCACGGCAGATCAGGTCATTGAGCCGGATGAACCATTCCAGAAGTCCATGCAGATTGCCCTGGATTTTGTCGAGGAACATCCTGATGCATTGCTGACTTTTGGGGTCAAGCCGACGTTTGCCAGTACGCAGTATGGATACATCAAACTGGGACAGGCGGTGCCCTGCGGTGAATCGGCGGATGCAGTCCGGCGGCTTGAAGCCTTTAAAGAAAAACCCGATGCACAGACCGCCAAAGACTATGTGGATAGCGGCCAATACTGCTGGAATTCAGGAATGTTTGTGTGGAAGACCAAAACGATTCTTGACAAGCTGCATCATTTCCTGCCGGCATGTGTTGAACCATTGCAAAAAATCCAGCTTGCCTGGGGCAGGGCGGATCAGGAGGATACGCTCAGGGAATGGTTTGCCAAACTGCCGAAAATCAGCATTGACTATGCGGTTATGGAAAAAACACCCGAAGTCTATGGAATTTCTCTGGATTGCTGCTGGCGGGATTTGGGATCTTTTACGGCGCTGGCGGATATTATCGAATCGGATGCTTCGAATAATATTGTCGCTGCAGAAAAAGCCGAACTGCTGGACTGTAAAAATTCCATTATTGTAACCGAGGATACCGGACATCTTATCGCCCTGATTGGCGTGGAAAATATGGTCGTGGCACACAGTCCCGATGCAACGCTGATTTGCCCGGCCAGCCAGAGCCATCGCATTAAGGAATTGCTGGAACAGATTCAGCAGCACTGCGGACAGCGTTATCTCTAACTTCAAGGAGCAGAGTATTGCGTTACCTTGCCATTGATCTGGGCCAAAAACGTGTGGGACTGGCTATCAGCGATGCCGGACAGTCGATGGCGTTTCCGCTGGTGGTGCTGGAGGCCGGGGCGGGGTTGATTTCCAGAATTGCAGAGATTGTGCGGTCCGAGAAGGTGGGGGCTGTTGTAATCGGTTTGCCCCTGAACATGGATGGCTCCGAAGGTCCGCGTGCAAAAGCATCTCGTGAATTTTCGCAACAATTAACAAAGGCCGTTTCTGTCTCCATAACGCTGTTCGATGAGCGTCTGAGCAGTGCCGAAGCGGACTGGAAGCTGGCCGGTTCGGATTTAACCCGTGATGAAAGGAAAAAGCGGCAAGACGCCATTGCCGCAGCAGTCTTTCTTCAGGCATTTCTCGAGCAGCAAAAAGAAGCCGTGGACAAACCTCGAATTGTTTCATTACCAACGACTCTGCAAGCAGCTCAACAAGCCGTGTCTTTCTTTTGTGATCATGTGCGGGATGCCATCGAGAAAAGGGGTGTTTGCTATTGTGCCCTCAGCGGCGGCAGCAGTCCGAAGATGTTTTTTGAGCTGCTTGTCAAAGAATCACTGGATTGGCAGCGAATTCATTTTTTCTGGGCCGATGAACGCTGCGTGGGGCCGGATCATCCGGACAGTAATTATTGGCTGGCTCAGACATCCTTACTTGCTCATGTGCCGGTGCCGCAGCATCATATTCATCGTGTTTTTGGGGAATTGCCTCCGGCCGAAGCCGCGGAACAATACCAGAACACAATTCGCCGTGTGATGGAATTGCAGGCCGGGCAATGGCCTGTTTTGGATGTGGTTCTTCTGGGGCTTGGTGCAGATGGACACACGGCTTCGCTGCTTGCTGGGACGGACGTTGTGGATAATCAGGAAGATATTGCCGCAGCGGTGTTTTCACAGACGATGCCGCATACGAGGGTAACACTGACTGCTCCGGTACTGACCGCGGCCCGTTCGCTTTTATTTATCATCACCGGCAGTTCCAAGCAGGAGATTCTCAGAGAGACCCTCATTCCGCCTTTGCGGCCATGGCAATATCCTGTGCATGCCATCTGGCCTGCGGTGAACAGAATGACATGGTTTGTGGATGCCGCGGCGGCAGGGCCTACGCATTCAGGTCATTGATGGATTGAGATTGAATCAATTGGCAGTCATTTTCGGAAAATATTGTTTTGAGACGTCCCAACTGTGCCTGCTTATCATAAAAGATCAATCCATAGTCCGCTGATGACGCGATAAATTTGCGATCCGGGTGCCCATCCAGATAAGGCGCATTAATCAGAACGACTTCGTAATGTTTTTTTGCGGCTTGGGTAACGATCCGAATATTAATCTGGCTGAACCGCACAAAAAATTCAGCCGGCCATAACGACAGATTGCTGATGACCGTCTGCAGGGGATGGGGCGTAACGATGTCTGCGGTGGTGTTGGAATTGAGTTCGAATACTTTGGCTGCCGCATTTCGGCGGGTATCCAAATCGATAAAAAGACACTTGTAATTGGACTGGGCCAGGGCAATCGCGATTTTCACGGGTATCGTGACGGGCATGGTCTCCAGGCCTGCACCAGCCATCAGAATGATTTTATTCCTGCCATTCATAGACCGGATTTTGCGTGTTATTCCAAATGCACATTTGGTATAGTTTTCATCGATTATCATCTGGGGCGTTTTGGCGGATTGGGTGCCCGGGGATTTATTATGGGGTTTGCGGAACAAATGCCAAAGCGTAAAAAACAGGATGCAGGCAAAAAAAATGCCGACGGCCGCATAAAAATAAGGTGTTCCCAGTATGCCTTCAGCCCAATCGATGAACGAAACTATAAATCCGGCATTCATCATCCCTGATCAATTATGATTCCAGGACCATGAAGGTCGCTGTAATGATTTTTGTTTTTTATCGAGGAACCGCAGAATATCGCGTTTGACAATATCGGCGAACAGAAGTTCCGATGAATGCGATTCGGTATCTCGCGGAGAAATTTTCTGTGTCAGGTCCGCAACGGATGACTGCGGGGCATACGCATTTTCAGACTGAGAAACGACTTGTGCTGATTCAGGTTCAGCGGTGTCTGGAGTCTTGATGAAGTGCCCGACTACCCGCGAAATAGCGTCCTCCCGGCTGCGTTGCGGTCGTGCAACGGGTGATTGTCTCTGCGATGCGACCGAACGGCGATGTTCGGCCATAATCTGCTCGGCCAGATTGAAACTGGGAATTTCGGACTCCGATTCCTCCTGGATTTGCTCCGGATCGATTTGAGCAAGTTCATTCGCAGGTGTTACAGAAGACTGTGATAATGTATCAGAGACGGCATGTTCGTCGGACGGGGTGGTTTCACTGTATTCTAGCTCTGAGATGCGGCCTTGTAGTTCCTGAATCTGTGCCTGAAGTTTTTCAATCTCATGGTCACGCAGATACAGCATGCTGTGCAGTTGATTGTTTTCTTCGCCGACAAGCTGGGCATCGCCTTTGAACCGCTCAAGCTGATGATTGGCGTTTTCCAGCCGCTGCTGAGCGAGATGAAGCTGTTCTCGAAGTGAATCGGTTTCCTCTCTGGCGGCACAAAGCCGGTCATTTTCAGCCTGCATGCCAGCCAGGCGATTTTCGAGGTCACGCCGCTGGTGTTCGGTTTTTTCCAGCAGATTTTTTTGTTCGTCAATCAGATGCTTCAGTTCGGATATTCGGTTATCTGTCAATCCATCGTTTTCGACGAGTTGGTCTTCCAATTCGGCAATGCGCAGCTTTAGTTGATGTATTGTTTCTTCGGACAGGCGATTTTTCTGTACCAGTTCGGACTGTGCGGTTTCCAGGTGTCCGGCAGCTTCTTGCATTTGTGCTGCAAGAATTTCATTCTGCTGATGGAGGCCAGCCAATTCTTCCTGTTGCTGTCGCGAGAGAGATTCTATTTCTGTTACGGAATTCGCCAATGCCATTTTATCACGAAGAGCCGTTTCCATGTCCCGGCGACTTTGAAGCATGGCTTCTTCAATATCCGCTAGGGCTTTGCGTGCAGAAGCCAAATCCTGAGAAAGGCCGTAATTTTCCTTCTTAAGCTGGTCGGTCAGTTGTTCCAGTGAGGAGATTTTGGATTGCAGCACGGCTTTATTCTGCTGAAATTGTTCCTGTTGCTCAATCTGTTCAAATTTTAACTGTTCAATCTGTCGCTGTTTCTGTTCGATATCCGCCGAGTAATCCGACTGGACTTTTATTTGCTGTTCATAAGCTTGAATGGTTGATTGCACCTGCTCAAGCTGCTGATGTTTTTCAGATAGCTCAAGACTTGTTGAGTCCAGTAATATTTTCTGCTGCTGGATTTCATTTTCGCGGGCTGTGAGCTGTTCCTGGATTTCTGCCAGTTTTTGCTGGGCATGATTTAATTCTGCATTTTTTGTTTCAAGTCCGACCTGTGCCTGACTCACCTGGGCCTCAAGTGAAGATTGAATATCTTTGTTCTGGACAAGATAGGCCTTGTATGAGGTTTTCTGTTCGTCTATCTCCGCCTGAAGACGCTTTAACTGCTCGCCGGCATTTTCTGTCTGTGAACGCATTGCGGTAAGGTCAGACGTTAACTCCTGGGTACGCAATCGTTCATCGGAAAGCTGCTTTTCCAGAGTTTGAATCTGACTGATAAGCTGATCAATCCGGCTATAATCTGCGGTTGTTTCCTGTTTTAACGTATGCTCTGAATCAGGACTTGTTGAATCCTGATTTGATATATCAGGAGAGACTGGGCCTTTTTTCTGGTCAGCTGCTTTCTGCAATTGGTCAAAGGACAAAATCCTCGCACCAACAGGATAGTTATTGTCTTGTATTAATTTCGGGGCTGTTTTTTCGGTATCCGCTGACGCAAAGAAATCAGGTTCCTGAGCAGGTTCTGCTGCAGAGGATTTACTGGTATTGCGCAAAGTTCCTGATTGCGAAGCCTGCTGCAAGGCTCGCAGAATATCTGCTTTACACTGCAGAATATCGACGTCCAGATTTTCAGTTGGATGCTTTTCCGGGTCCACAACACCCCTCCAAATTCATCTTTACCACAATTATAGCAATCCCCATAGCTTCACGCAATATGTGATATCACCCATTTTATCAGAAAAGAGGATTTTCCTGGGCGTCCGGCCCCATGGATAAACAACTAAACAGGCCCGGAGGGAATTCTGCAATTAATTGATTGATATCATCGACAGTGATTGCGCGAACGGCTGCGATATCGTCAGCCAGGGTCCGGTACAATCTGGAATAGACCCAGTTGAATCCCAGCCCGAAGATTCTGCCCATCGGTTGTTCGGATTTGAGCGTCAGCGCAGAAAGCACCTTGTTTTTGGCGGCGGTTAACTCTTTTTCCTGTATGCCGTTACGACTCAAATCAGAAAAAATGTCCTTGATGATATCCGCTACCTTTGGGGCGGCGGCCGGCTCGCAGCAGATGTAACTGTACATCGCCCCGATTCCATCCATGGTCTCAGCCTGCATCGATGCCGCTTCGGCAATGGCCGGATCCACCAGTGACCAGAAGTACCTTGACCCGCTGTCATCGCCGATAATCATTCCCAGCAGCGATGCGGCAAACCGCCGGGGATCCTGCATGGATACCATGGGGCTGATCAGGCAGATATGGTGTCGGGCAAGCGTTTCTTTCTGGATGTGCTTTCGCTCCCGGGTGCCTTCAAAAACAGACAGCGACCGGTCTGCCTGGGCGGGTTTCCAGTGGCCGCAGATGGATTCGATTAATTCGCAAAACCGGTCAAAATCCAAATTACCGCAACAGGCGGCGACCAGGTTATTCGGGGCATATCGACGACTGAAATAGTCCCGCATTTGCTCAACTTTCAAATCTCCGATAGTCTGCTCGGTGCCGAGAGTGCTGTTGCCGCAGGGATGGCTGCCGAAATGCAGGGCGCGTGCCTGATCCAGCACATCAAATTGCGGCATATCCTTGTACATGGCGATTTCCTGGAGAATAACGTTTTTCTCAATATTGAAATCGTCTTCACGCAGGGAGGGACGCATCAACTGCGACCACAACCTCGCCACATCCGGCAGAAACTCCGGCAGTACTGCAGCATAATAGACGGTATTTTCTTCGCCGGTGAAAGCGTTAAATTTGGCACCGATGCCGTCAAAAGCCTCATTGACCTGCTGCCAGTTCAGGCTGTCGGTTCCCTTGAATATCATGTGTTCCAGAAAATGGGAAACACCGCTGATTTCAGGTGTTTCATCCCTTGAGCCGGTGCGGGCAAAGAACCCCATGGCGGTGGTTTGAGCCTGCGGGTGATTTTCGCCGATGAGGGTCAATCCGTTATCGAGCTGTCTGTGTTTAAAAATCATAACGTCAATAATTTCAATTAAAGTTGTATCGGTTTAGGGCCAATTGTGGCAACGGTAAAATCGTCAAATGGATTGTCATTTAGAAACGCCAGCAACGAAGACCGGCTGACAGAGTCAATCTTTTGACGGATTTCCGGCAGCGTTCGAACTCTGCCCAGATAATAGTAATCGCCTGCGACGCCGGCGGCCCGGGCGGCTGACGATTCGCTTTGCATAATCAGGGTGCTCTTAAGTCCGATCTGGGCACGATGCAGCTCCTCGTCCGAGAAGCCCTCGCGCAGCCGACGGAATTGTTCGACAGTGACATCGAGGGTTTCCTGAGCCTGTTCGGGTGTCGTCCCGGCGTAGCAGCTAATGGCGGCATGGTTTTTTAAAGACTGATATCTCGCCCCGACAGCATAGCACAGACCGCGTTTTTCACGAACCTCGGTGAACAGACGGCTGCTCATGCCGCCGGATAAAATGAAAACAGCGGCCATGATTTCATAATAACGGCTATCCTGAATGGTCGGGACGCGGGTCATCAGGCCGATATGGACCTGGGCGCCTTCGTTGGCTTCGTGGGTGTATTGCTGTCCGGAGGAACCTGCCGCAGGACGCTTTACACCAGTTCCGGACAGATGGGCAAATCGCTTTTCCAGAAGGGCACAGATGGCGGGGAAATCATACTTGCCGGCAATGGAAAAGATGCACTGCGACCAGTCGAACTGTCGCTGAATGATACGGCGGCAGCCATCGGCAGTCATATTCTCCAGGTCGCCTTTTTTCCCTTCGGTGGGGCGATTGTAGGGGGCAGGGTAAAATTGTTCCGTAACCAGCAGACGGACCTTGTGCTGCGGATCATCATCCAGCCCAGCCAGTTCGTGGATCGCCAGTTGCCGGGAGGGTTCGAATTGCTCGTCGTCCAGCAGGGGGGCAGTCAGAATATCCGCATATAAATCCACCGCCGCCGGCAGATTCGCGGATTCCAGCGAGGCACTGACAGATAAATTCTCTGCGGTGATGGAACTGTTGCGATGAATGCCGAGTTCGTCGAGAGCCTCAATCAGTGTGCGGCTGTCCCTGGAACCTGCCCCGCGAAACAGCCAGTCGCTAATGATTTGTCCTGCCCCGGAACTGCCTTCAGGATAATGGGCATTTCCGGCGGGAAGTAAAAAATAAAAGGATGCGGATTCCACATCCGCCATAGGCTCGCCCAGGATGACCATGCCATTGCTGAGTCGATGACTATCAAGCCGTTCTTTCATAAGGTATTCTTTCGCCGCATCGGGCGGCTGCTGAAGGTTGTTGTTGTCTTATGCCACTGCCGATTCGGTCGCATCATCCCGCCTGTCGCTGTCGAACTGAACACTGATTTTCTTGCTGATGCCCTGCGTCTGCATGGTGATGCCATACAGCATATCGGCGATGCTCATTGTCCGTTTGGAGTGCGTAATGACGATAAACTGCGACAACTGCTGGAACTGCTTGACAATCAGATTAAAGCGTTCATTATTAGCTTCATCCAGCGCCGCATCCACTTCGTCCAGCACGCAGAAAGGCGAGGGTTTGCTCTTGAACACCGCAAACAGCATGGCGATTGCGGTCATGGTTTTTTCGCCGCCGGACAGAAGACTGATGGTGCGGGTTTCCTTGCCGGGCGGGCGGGCCACAATTTCAATCCCGGATTCGAGCACATCTTCGGGATTTTCGAGAAATATGTCGGCCTTGCCGCCGCCGAATAAAATCCGGAACAGTTCCTGGAAGTGGATTCGCACCTGGTCGAATGTAACCTGGAATTTCTCCCGGCTTTCCTGGTTGATGCGCTCAATAAGCTGTTCCAACTGGGCCTTGCTGGCGTTGAGGTCTTCCACCTGCGAGGCCAGGAAAGTGTATCGTTCTTCGAGCTGCTGCTGCTGTTCGATGGCATCTACATTGACATTTCCAAGGCGTTCGATTTTGCCCCGCAGGTCATTGATTTCGTCACGGACGACATCCCAGTCGATGTCCTGTGTGCTGTAATTCTGATAGGCCTCCACCAGTTCAATCTGAAGTTCTTCGCGGACGCGCTGGCACAGGTCTTCATCCTTGACTTTCAATTGCGACAAATCAAGCTGAAGCTGGTGGATGTGCTGCTCAATCTCCGACTGTTCGGTGCGGGCCTGCCGCAGTAATTGCTCGTTTTCCTTCTGCCGGGCTGAAAGTTCCTGCTGCAAAGCGTGCAGGAGGACACTTTGCTTCTGAGCTTCTTCTTTTTCTACGTACAGGGTGCAGACCGCCGACTCCGTCGAAAGAATGTTTCGCTGGGTCTGCTCAATCTGTTCGTCGCAGGTAATAGCGTCGGTACGGCATGCCTCGGCCGACATGCGGGCGTGCTGAATCTGGCTGGCCAGGGCCGCGGAACGCTGACGAATTGATTTTTGCTGTTCGCTGAATCGCCCGATCTGGATTTTTAATTCAGTGACTTCCGATGATCGGCTTTGCAGTACGCGCCGCTGTTCATCCAGCATCTGCTGGATCCGCTGAATCTGGGCCGAGCGCTGGGCGTTGATTTCCTCCAGCTCGTCGAGTTTTCTGCGGGAATCATGCTCTTTCTGGACGGATTTGGATATTTCTTCTTCAAGCACCTGAATTTCACTGAGGATGATCGGCTGCTCCTGCCCCAGGCGCTTGACATTCTGTTCGACCATACGCATCCGGGATTCGGTATCCACTTTCTCCGTATTCGCTTCATAGATGCTGGTGCGAAGTTCCTTGCACAGTTCGGCCAGATGCTCGTTCTTATGCTCTGTCTGTTCGAGTGTCTGTTCGAGACTGTGAATTTGACTGTTGACCTCGGCAAGCTGCTGTTCGAGCTGATGAATGCGGCTTTTACGGGATATCAGACCGGAAGTTTTTCCCAGCGGTCCGGCACAAAGCGTGTAGCCATTGCTGAGCACTTCGCCCCGCGGAGTCACAAAGCGATAACTGCTGTATTGACGAGCCAATTCCATGGCGGTATTCAATGAATCAACCAGTACGATTTTGCCCAGCAGCGACCAGGCCAGGGGGCCGTATTCGGGATCAAAACGAACGAATTCCGCCAGTCTGCCCAAAACTCCGGCCTTGCCGGCCAGGTCCGCCGTGTCCACAAACGGCTCCAGACGGTCCATGCACAGCACCGTCAGGCGTCCATCCAGCTTATCACGCATGGCGGTGTCAGCAAGAAAACGGGACGTGCTGTTTACGACAAGGGCATCCGTTTTGCCTTCCAGCGCCGCTTCGATAGCCTGCGAATACTGAATATCCGCAGACAAAATATCGGCGACGATACCCTCGATATAATCCGACTTATTGACATCCCGCTCTTTCAGAATCGAACGGATGGCGCTGTTGACACCCTGACGCCGGGATTCCATGTCTTTAAGAACATTCAGCTCACTACTGATGCCGCTTCGCTGTTCCTTACAGCGCGACATTTCATTCATTGCGGCGTTTTTCTGTCCGCCAACTGCCTCCATTTCCGCGCGTTTGGCCTCCAGGGTGCTCTGGAGCTGAGAGATGACACTGAGAATATCTTCCAGGCGGGACTGGCATTGTGCTTTTTCCGTCAGCCATTCGGCCAACTGCACTTCAGCCTGACTGGCACGTCCTGAAAGACGTGTCTTCTGGCCGGCCAGATTATCGCGATAGGTGTTCAGGCTTTGAATTTCATTATGCAGTTGTGCGGTCCGGCGAACAATATCGATGATTCCGGATTTTTCGTCTTCCAGCTTGACTTGCAATTCGGCACACTGGGTATTGATTTGCGACAGAATATCTTCCGCCTGGGCAAGCTGGTCGGTCCGGGCGGACAGGTCTTTCTGGCTGGTTTCCAGTTCCTGCCGGCACGTCTCCAGTTCACCGCTGAGCTGACGAATCTGTTCGGACAGCTTGGCAGTCTGGGACACGGAGGTCTTCTTGCGTTCAGCCAGTTCATCAATCCGTGAATTCAGATAATGAATACGCTCAGTATGCTGCTCAATGCGGCTTCGCGAGGCAATAAGTGTATTGTCCCACCGGCTAATCTGATTTTCTGTCTCCAGGATTTTTGCCGTCATTTCCCCGGAGGCAGCGTCATAACGGGCAACCGCCGCGGCGGATGCCGCAAATTTTTCCTGCCAGCCGGCAAGAACCTCTTCCTTGTCACGACAGGTGGTGATAATTTTGTGATACTCGGCCAACGAATAATTGACGCGCAGCTCTTTAAGCCGCTGGCTGTATTCGAGATAACTGCGAGCCTTGCCAGCCTGCAGCTTGATACTGCGAAGCTGTTTTTGGACTTCATTGACAATGTCGGCCAGACGCAGCAGGTTCTGCTCGGTCCGTTCCAGCTTGCGAATAGCCTCTTTCTTATGAGCCTTGAATTTGCTGATGCCCGCCGCCTCTTCAAAAATAATCCGCCTGTCCTGCGTCGAAGACTTCAGGAGCTGGTCGATTTGTCCCTGCTCAATAATCGAATAAGCGCTGACGCCGACACCGGTATCGAGGAATAGCTCTTTGATGTCTTTCAGGCGGCAGGATTTGCCGTTAATCAGGTAGTCGCTTTCGCCGCTGCGAAATAGCCGACGTGATATCTCTAATTCATCCTGTTCCAGACCAAGTCCTCTGACATCTGAAAAATGCAGGGTGACTTCAGCCATGCTGCTGGGTTTTCGGCTGCTGCATCCGCTGAATATTACATCCAGCATTTGCCCGCTTCGCAGGCTTTTGGGGCTCTGATTGCCTAAAACCCACTTTAACGCATCCACGACATTGCTTTTGCCGCAGCCATTCGGGCCGACAATGGCCGTAATGGGCTGATTAAAACGAAGTTCTGTTTTGTCTGCAAAACTTTTAAATCCGTTAATAATTATTTTTTCAAGTCTCATAGAAAAATTAAGTCAGGTCTATTCGGGTTATTATTTGGTTTGAGCCGGCGGTGTCACTGTATTATCGGTCGTTTGGATCATTTTCTCCAAAAAAGCCCCCGCATCAGACGGCGGGCCGTACATGAATTCGGCAGGTATTAAATTATCTCGACACATCTGTTCTACAATGTCAAGAATTTCAGAATAGTTTATTCCCAAGCCGGGCCAGGGGTACCTTTTCTTATCAATTTCAGGGGCATGGCCAAGTGTGCGAACAATATCTTCGACTTGAAAACTGCTTAAAAGGGGACCGACCAGTTTAGGTCGGGCAGGATGCCTGCGGACCAGCGATACATATTTATCCCCGGGTCTGGCATTGATCATTATATTTCCCTTGTCTAAAAACAGGTCGCTGGGGCAGGTAATCGGCGCACCGAACAGAACTAAACCGGCATATTCTTTTTGAATGGCATAAATCACTTTCCGACTTGGGGTATTCACCAGATCAACAAAGAAATCGGTTCCAACCGGAATACGTTTGACAAAGATGCTGTTATGATCGAAAAGCTGCTGATAAGCAGCCAGCCGTACCTCGATATGATCGCGGGCTAATAACTGCGACAGAAATGGTTCAATCTCTTTCAGTTTGGCATTACCCAGCGATTTTATGGCTTCAAGCTGCAGGCTGGACTGGTCATCCAGAGCAATGTCTCGCAGTGCACTGATGCCTCGATTGTCTCCAATATTGAGCATGCATCGGGCAGCATGAAATCGCACGACCGGGTCGGTTTGTTCTTCCAGCAGAATTGCGAGCTTCGACAGGCTGGGACGGCCAATAGCCTCAAGCGCAAGTTCGGATTCTGCGGATTTGGCCGGGTCGTTCAATTGCTCACACAGGGAATCAATACGCTGCGTTCGGAGCGTTTCATCTTCAGATAAAAATAAAAGCTGCAGCATGGCCAGAAAATCCTGCCGGCGATTTCGATATTGTGAAGCAATTGTGATTTGAATATCCGTGCTGGATATGGCGTTTGCAGTTAAGCTGCCAAAGCGTTCATTGATGCGGTTTCGAATGGTACTGGATGCCCTGAAGCTGGATTGCTTTAATGTTAAAGTAATGGGTGATTTCAGCGAGGCGACCCCGCCGTTGAAGATATAATAACGTTCCTGTTTGGTGGCGGGATCAATAGATGTGAAAATTTGGCCTTCCGCATTGCCGATGGTTTTGGCGAATTGGTTGAAGGTCTGCATTCGACTCATTTCCTTGAGTTCGGATGTAAACAGATGACCGCCTCGAAGTGAGGTGGTCTGCGTTTTTGTCAACGGTTTGATTTGAATATCAAACCGGTCACCGGGCATTGAAAGCGGAGGAATTTCACCGATTATTTCCACGATAGCCGTGTCGGTGCTTTCGATAAAATTCTTGATTTCTCCGGGGCTTGCGTTGGGCATTTTCTGCCAGATATATTTTTCCAGTTCAGGCCGTAATTGCGGCGGACATTCTGACGAACCAGCTCCCCACAGGCCTGACACCATACCATATCCCCGAATCGGCACAGATGGAGTGTAGCTGATTTGGACTAATTGTCCGATGGTGGTGTTTAAATTGACTTGCGATTCCGCAGCGGCATCCAGATTGTTTTTTTTACCGCAGGAAGCCAGGAAGCACCCGGCAATAACCATCGCGGATAGAAAAATGTATTCTTTTTTCATCTTTTATGCCTTTAAAAAAGAACCGACCAAAACTCTGCGTAATTCGATAATTCTGTGAAACCCTAAAGTGCGTAGAATAGACATTCTAAGCAGGAGAGTCAAGAACAATCTGTTGTGTATTAACAAGGGCTGCCATACAATATATATAGCACAATCCTACCTTTTAGTGGATAAAAAGATATGACTGAATATACTAGATATAAAATACAGAATATGTCTGTCAATGTCGCCGATTATCAGCGTCTTTTCAGAGTTACTGCATCCGAATTCTTAGATTATCTGACAAGGCGATAGCGGATTCTAAATTACGCTGAAGAGCCTGCACAGTAATTTCCGGGGGCAAGGCGCCGACCCAGCGATTGGCCAGAGAGATCGCAGTTCGATACTCTCCAATCATATTATTGAGCACAAAAGTTAACTCACGATTCACATCGGCTGAGGCGATCGAAGGTTCATTGGAAACCACAGTTTGAGATTCTTGTACCCTGTTGTATCGGCTTCTGGGATTTGTTCTATAGGGACCGGTATTTTGATTCGGAGAAACAAGGGTGTTATTGTTAGTCATCTGTTGTGTGTCAAAAACGTTTTCAGTGGCCCCCAGGGCCTGGTCATAATAGTAATAATAGTCGGAGGACGGAATTGTTACGCGTCCGCGTGTAAATCCGCCAATCTCGTTAGTTGTACGAGACCGCCTGACGGGTGTTGTTCTTTCCTGTTCTTCGATGGTTTTAAGCTGCTCCTCGAGAGTGGCTGTGCGATTTTCAAAAAAACTGATACGAGACAATGATAATCCAATATTTCTTTTTGCGGCGATAAACTGCTTGATTGTCGTATCAATTCCGGGGGCATTTGCAAGTTGAGCATCAGAAGCATTCATGTCACTCAATACGGAGCGAATCGAGTCGGCAATCGCATCCACCATTTTAAAACCAATTGCATCCGTTGGGGTCAATTGTAAAACACGACTATGCATGTCGACTACGCTGATGGATTGTGGTTCCACCGCGGCAGAGGTTGTTTCCGTTGCAGTGGTTGATTGTGAAGCAATTCCTTCACAAATTGTCTTCACAACGGTCTGATTCGTTAATAGTGCCTCTTTTTGTATGATGGATTGAATCCCGTTGGTATCTACGACTTCAACCAGACCTATCTTTTTATCTAATAAAGCCCTGGTCAGGATTCCGGGGCGTTGTTTGTTTTCTGCAAGAGTGGCTGCGTAAACACTATATGAGGCCAGCGTATCCGGACTGTAGGTCTTGAGAAAATCCATTTCAGTGTGCCCGCTGGATGTGCTGACAAAGGGCCCCAATGCTGACATGGATGCGTTGGGAGCAATATAGATTTTGTCACAGGCAAGGGCGATTGCGGCGGCAGCGGAATGAGCGCCGCCAAAGGGACCGCCTGAAATATAGGCGACGATTGGGCATACATCGATTTTAGATATTGTCGAGCATATTTCTTTCATATACTCGCCGCGTCCGCCGGGGCAGTCAATTTTGACTAAAACGAATCGCGGTCCACTGTTGGCACCCTTGGTGATAGCATCACAAATGGTTTTGGTCACAGCTTGAGAAAGAAGTGCTTCCGCATCTGTAATTGATACCAGCACAACGCTGTTACGTCGTCCGTTGTTATCTAACGTGACATCGTAATCCTCTAATTTGATGGGCGACAGCTTTTTTTCGCTTTCATTGTAAACAAGCGTTTTATCTGCGGTGGTTTTGAGAGTTCTGAATCCATAGAAGACATCGCCTGTCTGTTTATATTTGAATGTGTCGGCATTTGCGGATAATCCTGCGGACAATATCATCGCCGCAAGGCCTAATAGAAGACTTTTCCGTGTCATAGTAATCCTCCCGAATTATTTTATATCCTAATTGTGCCTGTTTTGCAGATCTTACTGTCCTGCGATTTCAAGAGACAAAATTCATTCTATATTAGTATTTTCCGATTATCTGTGCGAAGGTTCAAGAAAAAACAGGAAATGCCTTATAAACTGTCATATTCTGCCTGCAGGCTGTTTAATAAATCCTGCAATTCTTCCTCTTCACAAGGGACATCCGGATAAGTTTGCTTGAGTTTAATCAGATATTTGACTTCCTGAATAATCCCGCGAAATGACTTTTTGGCTTCAACCAATGTCATTCCCCGGCTTCGATTCTTGGCAATTAATGTCTTGACTTTGGTGTCAAACGAATTTTTTAACTGATTGAATTTCCGATTGATTTTTTCAAGTTCTTCCTGGGCCTTGACCATCTGTTCAGGGCGCTGGACTGCCGCATCGGAGGCATCCGCATCGGCAAGGACTTCTTCAAAAGAGGTAACAACCTTATCGGCCATAAAACAGTTCACCGCTTCCTGGGCGGGAAGGGTAACCAGTTGTCCCTTGCGATTGTAAACACTGATGATTTCATCCGTTGTTTGTTTTTCGGAGGAATCAATATACAGGATTTTGCCGTTACGACGGATACGCAGCACTTCAATGTCCTTGTTTTCCATGGCACGTGCCAGGGCCACCGGACGATTATTCTGTTCGGCCAGCGAGGCGAGGTAATTTCGCCATGCAGAACGGATTTTTTCGCCGACGTTATTTCCAACCATGCGTTCCAGTTCCACGATCCCGTTTTCCGAGGAGGCGACAACTGTCGCCGCACCCATGACGGTTGCGCCGGACATGTAAATTTTATTGCAGGCCAGAGCAATGGCTGCGGCGGCTGAATAGGCACCACTGTTTTTGCCACCGCTAATAAATGCCGCAGTCGTGCAATTTCGGGTTTTGGTGATTGCAGAACAAATCCGCATGGCCAGGTCCACGCGTCCTCCAGGGCTGTCGATTTCAAGGATAATCAGCAGGGGGCCTTTATTGGATTCTTCCACAAGGGCTTTTTCGAATGCTGCGGTTACAATTTCTGATTCGATTGCATCGTCAAAGGTAAAAACAGCAACATGTTTATTTCTGCCCTGATTATCGCGCGTGACGGTATAATCGGTCAGATTTACCTGAACCGGCCCGGACTCTGTTGTGTGAATGGTTGTTTTTCCGGCAACCGGGTCCTGCTCGGCGTACCCGTGGTACGTTTGCCCGCTGGTTTTATGCTTGAATGTATCCCCTTTGCACAATCCAGGAATAATAGAGCAGGCCACGAAAAAAAAACCAACAAAAATGGACACCTGAATCTGTTTTCGCATGATGCATGGCTCCTTCAAAAAGTTATAGTTTCAGAAAATATTCCATTAAATCAGCACCTCGTTCAATTCGGAAGCCGGAAGCAAAACTGTTGGGTTCGCTGAACGGTTTCTGCAAAATCCCTTTGATGCCAGTCCCGGCCATGACAAATGGTACCGGCTGGTCACAGTGACAGCGGGTGTCCACTGGGGTCGGATGATCAGGCATGACGAGAATGCGCCATTGTTCATAGTGCTTTAAGGCATTGAATACCGGGCCGACAATATGTTTGTCGATCATCTCAATTGCCTTTTTCTTCTGGTGCGGGCTGCCGTTGTGGCCGGCCTCGTCCGGCGCCTCGATATGAACCAGCACCACATCATACTTGTTTAATGCCTCAATCGCAGCCTGCCCTTTGCCGGCATAATTGGTATCGAGGTAACCGGTGGCTCCCTCGACTTTGATCAGATCAAACCCAATCAATTTCGCCAGTCCGCGAACCAGATCAACCGCAGTAATGGCAACGCCGGATTTCCCATACACTTTGCTGAATTTCTCCAGAAATGCCCGCTGGCCTTGTCCCCACAGCCAGACACTGGTGACGGGATTTTCCTTGAGATCCTTACGCACGCGGTTGATCGGATGATTATCGAAAAATTGAACCGATTTAGCAATCAGTTCTTTAAGTAATTCCGAATTCTTGCCTTTAGGCAGGATTTTGCTGACTTTTTCACCAATAAAATCGTGCGGCGGGCAGGTTTCGACTTTGGCGAAGTCGGTGCCATGAATGACGCACAGGTGGCGATACCCGACCCCCGGATAAAAACGGAAATTCGGGTTATTGATTAACTGTTCAAATTCCCGGATGAGTTCGGAGCCTTCTTTGGTTGAGATATGTCCGGCACTATGGTCGGCCATCAAACCATCGGCGGTAGTAACCAGATTGCAGCGAAAGACCCAGTCTCCCTGTTCCAGCGGAATATCCTGGGCCGCGGCCTCGATAGGGGCTCGCCCTGTATAATTTTTCTGTGGATCATAGCCCAGCAGGCTCATCATGGCGACATCGCTGCCCGGCTGAAGTCCCTTGGGGACTGTCTGGACAATTCCCTGTCTGCCCTGAGCGGCAATTGCATCCATGTGGGGCGTTTCTGCCGCTTCAATCACGGTTTTGCCGCCAAAGATATCCTGCGGATTATCCGCCGCTCCATCAGGCACAATGATCACATATTTGGGTTTCAATCCTTGTCCTCCGGGATTTCCACAATTCGTATGCAAATAGGCCTGGAACCAATGACATCCAGTTTCGATAATTCATCCAAAGCCGCATTCATATTTTTCTGCTGGGTTGGATGTGTCGTAACCACAACCGGCACCGTATTGTTCGGTCCAATTCCCTCATGCTGAATGGCACCGCTGATACTGATATCGTGTTTGCCGAGCACCTGGGCATATTTGGCGGTCACGCCCGGTACATCTTTGGCCATCAGACGGATATAATACCGACAGGTAATATCGTCGATGTTCTGAATCGTCGGGTGCTGATTATTACGCAGCATGGGCATGGAATCAAACAATCGCTGACTATTGCCCAGGGCAATTTCGATGACATCCGCCACGACAGCGCTGGCAGTGGGCATCATTCCTGCACCGCGGCCGAAAAACATGGTATTGCCCACGGCGTGGCCAAATACACTGAGCGTATTAAATGGGCCGCCTACGCGGGCCAGGGGGGTATCCTCGTGAATCAGCGATGGATGCACGCGCAGTGAAATAGCACCTTTCTGATCCGCCTGACCTATTGCAAGCAATTTGAGAGCATACCCCATTTCCTGGGCGTTCTTGATATCTTCGATCTGGATTTTATCAATGCCCTCAATACTGATGTGCTTTGTATTGAACTGATATCCAAACGCAAGACTGGCCAGGATCGCAAGTTTATGTGCCGAATCTGTACCATTAATATCCAGAGTTGGGTCTGCCTCAGCATATCCTTTTTGTTGTGCCTGGGCCAGTGCGGTCGGGAAATCCAGCCCTTTCTGGGTCATATTTGTCAGGATATAGTTGCAGGTTCCGTTTAAGATTCCATACAACGCGGTGATACGGTTGGCTGGCAAACCGGTGCGAAGAGCGGAAATAATTGGGATTCCCCCTGCACAACTCCCTTCAAAGGCGATACATTTTTGCTGTTTTTTGGCTAATGCAAACAATTCCTGTCCGTATTCTGCCAATAAAGCTTTATTAGCCGTAACGACATGCTTGCCGGCTGAAAGAAGCTGCTGATGGACCTGTTTGGCAAAATCAAGACCGCCGACAAGTTCGATTCCAATTTGAATCGAGGGATCGTTTAAAATTCGGCCAAAATCACTGGTCAGAAGCCCGGGCGGTAATTGCACTGGGCGTTGGGCGTTGGTATCTTTATCCACCACACAGGCCAATTCCAGGCGAATCCCGGTGCGCTGATATATCGCATCTGTTTCTTCCAGCAAGAGTCTGGCAACCCCGCTGCCCACAGTACCAAACCCCATAAGCCCGATGCGTATTGGATTATTTGACATTCTTAAGTCCTTTTCAATGCAGTTATTTACCCGTTCAAATCTACCGTAAAACTCCAATTTCGGCAAGTAAAAATCCTTATATTCATCGACTTTCGAAGTGCGGCAATCATGAAAACGAAAGCCATGCGGATTTTTTGTTGAAATTTGAATACGATAAAGGATAATACTTGTCGATTGTTGACATAAAACGGATAGTCTTAAGAGGGTATCGATATGATGCAGGAGCACGGCCTCTTGCAAATGTGGGAAGAGATGGCACTGCCTCGTCTGGCACTGGCATTCAAGCTGGCTGTCGGGCCGGCAAAAGTGCTGATAGCCTTTCTGGCGGTGGTCTTGATTTGCGCCGGGGGGTTTGCGATGGATTTCTGTTCGCATTCGGTGGTTGTCAGTCCCAAACGACAGGTACCCAAAGGATTATTTGGTGGAAATTCCGCCGCTTATATACAAGAGACAGAGCTGGCATCCTACCTGCAGCACCCCAGTCGTGCACAGGGTTTTATCAGGGAGAATATGGGTAAATGTTCGGGGCAGGGTGTTTTTTCAACTCTTTGGCATTTCTGGACGGACCGGATTACAGATTCGACGCTTATTTTTTATAAAGCGTTATTTAAGTTCGAGTCGCCCAACCAGTATGCCAAGCAAACCGAAGTAGCCGGGGTGGCGTATCGAATCTGGCAGAATATGACCCTGTGTTTTCGTTCCATCACGTGGGCCTTTCAATATCACACCGTTTACAGTCTCCTCTTTTGCATGTATTCCTTCGTGGTTTTTTGCGTGGCGGGGGGGGCAATATGTCGGTGTGCCGCACTGGAATGCGCCAATAATGAAAAGCCGGGTCTGTTTGAGGCTATGGAGTTTGTCGGCGACAAGATATTCAGTTTGATTTCGGCCCCGCTGATTCCTGCTCTGCTGATGGCTGTATTTACCATGATTTTAATTCTTTTCGGGCTGGCCGTGAACTTCATTCCGGGGGTAGGGGAGTTGACACTCGGATTGCTTTTGCCTTTTTTACTGATTGCGGGTGTCTTGATTACGCTGCTGCTTGCGGCGTCGCTGTCCGGAACCGGCCTGATGTTTCCTGCGATAGCGTATGAGGGCACAACAGGCCTGGATGCAATTGGGCGATCCATCAGTTATGTCCTGAATAAACCGGTATGGATGCTGTTTTACCTGGCTGTTCAAACGCTGCTGGGTACGTTCTTTTACCTGGTGATGCGGGGGGTACTGTTTGCTGTTTTGTGGGTCACGTATCATTCGATCCGTCTGGGCATATATCAGCCGGAACACGGCCCGAGCAAGCTGGAACGCATCTGGGCTGAACCCAGTTTGTTTTATCTGCTCAATGCTCCGGCCGGTCCTGCCAACTGGTCTGAGAAAATCGCCAGTGTGATGATCGGGATTCTGATGCTGGGAATAACCGCGCTGATTGCCGCGCTGGTCATCAGCTACATTTTTTCGAGTATGACGATTATTTATTCGCTGATGCGGAGAAAGGTTGATAAAGTTCCCATTCAAAAGGTCTGGGTCTGCCTGGAGTTTACTGCCGATCAGAATTCCCAGGGCAATCAGCCGTCAACAGAAAAAAGAGCGGGCCGTCGCGCCACAGACCGCCTTGTCCATTAATCAGGAGTCAAAACGTGCCTGACAAGATTGAAAAACCGGAAAAATCCAACCAGCTCATTCTGGACCAAAAGATATCCAAGGGTCTTTTGCACTATCGCAAGACATTGATTATTCTGGCTCATGTCGCGGCATTCATCGCAGCGCTGGGGCTGGCTTTTTTATTCATGTACAGCATGCAGGTGCTGCGGCGATGGGTTATCTATCCGTTTCCCATCATGCTTGCATTTGTGCTGCCAATTAAATTAATTGTTTTTGCCTATTTCAAGCAGTACCGGGGATGGTGGCGTTATGTGGGCGTTTCTGACCTGCTGAAAATCGCCAAGGCGTCGCTTATCAGTGCGATTATCCTGGTTGCGGGCTGGTATGCATACGGACTGTTTGGGGCGAAAATCATCCCCAATTCGGCTATAGAAAAAGTGCGGCAGGAAATAGCTGGACTCGAGCAGAAAATTGCGGCTTCGCTTACAGAACAGGAATCCTGGGGGTACAGGTGCAGCCATGCCAATCTGCAGGGGCTTCGCGACCTGCTGGAAGTCAGCCGGATTAATGAGATTTCAGCTCAACTGGGCAAAGCCCCGGAAAACAGCCAGGAACAGATTCTGCTGCTGAACCGAAAGGGGCAGCTCCGCGATGTGCAGACGCGCCTTGAGGGTGTTATTATGCTGGATTTATTCACCACGATTATGCTGCTGTCCGGCATTCGCATGGTGGTTCGCCTTTATCATGAAGAATTCTTTGCGGAAACCCGCGGGACAGCCCGGCGTTTTCTGATAGTCGGTGCCGGCAATGCCGGTGAGGCACTTTTGCGGGAAATGATGCGGCGGAAAGACACCCAATACGAAGTTGTTGGATTCATTGATGATGACCCGGCCAAGCAGGGCTCGGAAATTCATGGTATTCCAGTGTTGGGCGGCGTGGACCAATTGCCGCAAATCTGCCGCAAACAGGCCGTTGATGAAATCGCCATCGCCATTCCCAGTGCCAACCGCAAGCAGCTTCGCCGGGTCGTACAAGTGTGCCAGGGTACCAAAATACGATTCAGTACCGTCCCTTCGCTGACGGATATTGCCTCGGGCAAGCTTCGCGTTTCACAGATGCGTGATGTCGAAATTAACGACTTGCTGGGACGCGAAGAAATCCAGTTGGATATGGAACAGATTCGCAGTTTTCTGGCTAATAAGGTGATCCTGGTGACCGGGGCCGGCGGTTCTATCGGTTCGGAAATGTGCCGTCAGGTCTGTGCATTTGGTCCCAAGCAATTGCTGCTGCTGGAACAGGCTGAAAATCCTCTGTTTTTCATTGAGCGAGAATTAAACCAGAAGTTTAGCAAGGTATCATTAACTCCTGTAATTGCAGATATTACAGACAAAATAAGAATAGAACAATTTTTTGCTGATTATCGTCCCCAGGTTGTGATTCATGCGGCGGCTCATAAACACGTGCCGCTCATGGAACAGAACCCCGGCGAGGCTATCAAGAATAATGTTATCGGAACCCGTACCATTGCGGATGCGGCGAATGCGTATGGGGCGGAATGTTTTGTCATGATATCGACAGACAAAGCCGTCAATCCGACCAGTATCATGGGGTCGTCCAAGCGAGTGGCGGAGATGTATATTCAGGACTTAAACAAGACCAGTAAGACCCACTATGTGACTGTGCGGTTTGGCAACGTGTTGGGGTCCAATGGGTCGGTGGTCCCGATTTTCAAGCAGCAAATTGCCGCCGGGGGGCCGGTGACGGTTACCCACCCGGACATGCGGCGGTATTTTATGACCATCCCGGAGGCCAGCCAGCTTGTTCTTCAGGCGGCGGCGATGGGAGAAGGCGGAGAAATCTTTGTATTGGATATGGGTGAACCGGTCAAGATTGTGGACCTGGCAAGGGAATTAATTACGCTTAGCGGATTTAGGCCGGGGGATGATATTGAGATTGAATTTTCCGGCCTGCGCCCGGGGGAAAAGCTGTTTGAAGAGCTTTCAATTGAAGGCGAGAACATGCTGCCGACCAAACACCCCAAAATTGCGGTCTGGAAAAACATCCCCAAGGATCGGCAGACGCTTCGTATCGGCATTGAGAAACTCCTTGAGGTGGCACATACCCAGAATCGTTCGCAAATTATCGACACGCTTCGCGAGCTTGTCCCTGAATTTATCGGACAGCAGTGAGGTGCCGCATGCACGATAAATTAAGGTCTTGACAAACTGAGCAAATTGTGTAAAAAATGTGCGAACCAGAAGGGCTTTTTTACGTATTTTTTTCTTAAAAATGATTCCCGAGGCGGGTGTAACTCGACACAGTTCAAATGTGTCTTGAGGAGTAGTTTTGTTGTTTGAACAGGATACAGAGACGGTGGCATCCTCGATTTTGTGACCAAAATGAATTCGGAAACGAATCAAAGGAGAATAGAGCATGATTGATGTACAGCGTTTACGCCGTAGTTTTGGCCCTGTCGTGGCCGTGGACGACATTGTGTTCAAGGTCCAGAAGGGCGACGTGCTGGGTTTTCTGGGGCCCAATGGGGCCGGGAAAAGCACGGCCATGAAGATGCTGGCCTGCTTCCTGAAGCCGGACAGCGGGACAGCGACCATTTGCGGACATGATATTATCACAGACCCCATCGGGGTACGCCAAAGTATCGGGTATCTGGCAGAAAACGCACCGTCCTATAACGAAATGACGGTCGGTGGTTTTTTGGATTTTGTCTGTGACGCACGCATGATCACGGGGCAGGCCAGAAAAAAAGCTCTGGACAGAGTGGTGCCCCTGTGTTCGATTGAGTCCGTCTATCACCAGACCATTGAAACGCTGTCCAAAGGTTATCGACGCAGGGTCGGGCTGGCTCAGGCCCTGATTCACGATCCGCAGGTTCTGATTCTCGACGAGCCGACCGACGGTCTGGATCCCAATCAGAAGTTCGAGGTTCGCAAGCTGATTAACGGGATGGCCAAAGACAAATGCATTATCGTTTCCACGCATATCCTGGAGGAAGTGGAACAGATTTGCACACGTACGATTATCATCGCCCGGGGCAAAATCCTGGTGGATTCCACCCCGCAGGCGCTCATTGAAAAACACAAATGCAGTCTGGACGAGGTCTTCCGCAAGATTACGTCCACCAAAAAGACCGCGTAGCCCCTAACGAAACGGAGAATGATGCTATGAACGGTTTTCTATCAGTTTTCAAACGTGAATTAAAAGGGTATTTCGCTACACCTGTAGCGTATGTGTTTCTGGTGATTTTTCTATTCTTTGCCGGTTATCTGCCGTTTAAAGACGGATTCTTTGAGATTCGTCAGGCGGAACTGAGGCTGTTTTTCCAGAGCCTGCCGCTGCTGTTTATCTTCATGGTTCCGGCGGCCGCGATGCGGTTATGGGCCGAAGAACGCAAAAACGGCTCGATAGAACTGCTCCTGACGCTGCCGATTACCATTAACCAGGCGGTTCTGGGGAAATTTTTTGCAGCGTGGGGTTTTCTGGGAATCGCGCTGCTGCTGACGTTTCCGCTGCCGGCAACGGTGTATTACCTCGGGCATCCCGATACGGGTTTGATTATCACCGGTTATATCGGTTCATTCCTGCTGGCAGGAACATTTCTGGCAATTGGCTCGTTCTTTTCCGCTGTCACGAAAAATCAGGTGGTCAGCTTTATTTTATCCGGTGCCGCCTGTGGTATCCTGGTGTATGCCGGCATGCCGACAACGGTCAATTATCTTTCGACGATGCTGCCGGCCAACGTGGTTGCCCTGATTGAAATGATGAGTATTCAGTCCCATTTTGATTCCATCCTTCGCGGAGTTATTGAAATGAAGGATATCGCCTATTTCATCATCCTGATTGTCGCCTGGATTGGCGCGTGTACTGTGGTTCTGGAAGAAAGGAAGGCTGCCTGATGAATCGAACAGTCAAAATCATTATGGCAATCACATTCATTGTCGTGATTGCGGTTTCGCTGGTCAGTATCGTCCATAAGCTCGGCAAATCCATGCGTCTGGATATTACGGAACGCAAGCTCTATACGCTATCGGACGGAACAAGGCAGATTCTTGATGGGCTTACCCAGCCGATTACCATCAAGCTGTTCTACAGCAAGACGGCCTCGATGAAGGCTCCCGACCAAATTCGCTTTTACACCAATTATTACACTTTTGTCCGGGCTTTACTGGAAGAATACGCTGCTCAGTCCAAGGGTAATGTCAAGCTGGAAGTGATCGATCCCCGTCCCTATACCGAAGAAGAAATGGCGGCGATTCGCTATAAACTCAAACGGTTCACCATCAGCCAGGAGGAAAGCTTCTTTTTCGGCCTGGTGGTTCAGACCCAGTTTGGTGTGACCAAGACGATCGAATTTTTCACTCCGGATCGGCAAAGTTTTGTCGAATATGACATCAGCTATCTGATTGATACCGCCGTCACCCGTCAGAAGACCAAAATCGGTGTGCTCAGTTCACTGCCGGTCATGGGGGACGATGTATCGGGATACATGGCGTATATGATGCGGATGCAGGGGCAGCAGCCTCGCCCGGCCTGGGGGATAGTCCGTCAGATCAAGGAAAAGTATGAAGTCGTCTCGATTCCTGCCGATACCGACACCATATCCGACGTTGATATGCTGCTGGTCATTCACCCCAAAGACCTGCCTGAAAAAACACAATTTGCGATTGATCAGTACATCCTCAAAGGCAAACGTGCCATGCTATTCGTGGATCCGCATTGCGTGGTAGATCGCCCTGATCCCATGCAGGCGCAGACGGGACAGCCTCCCTCAACCGAATCCAGCCTGGACAAACTGCTGCAGGCCTGGGGGCTGGAGATGCCCAAACTGACGTTTGCCGGCGACCGTACGCTGGCGGTGATGGGGTCGCCCCGGCCCACCGATCGGCCGATGAAGATTATGGGAATTATGAAATTGACTTCAGCCGAACAATGCTTTAGTGCGGAATCTCCCGCGACAGCGATGCTGAATGAAGTCAGCATTATGTTCCCGGGTGTTTTGAAGAAAATTAATCCGGATACAGCATCGGATATCAAATACACTCCGTTGATTCAAACCTCGTCAAAAGGGAATTCCTGGAAAGTAGATAGTCCTTATGAAATCATGAGTCCGGATTACGCGGAGTTCCTGCGGAAATTTCGCGACGGAAGCGAACCGGTCGTGATGGGGTATTCCATCACCGGTAAATTCAAATCCGCATTCCCGGAGGGTATCGAAGTCGAAGAAAAAACAGAGACTGCCGAGGCTGACAAGCCTGAAAGCGAGAAGAAGCCGCCGGTTATGAAGAAAGTAACAGGATTGACCGAAGCGGCGGAATCCTGTGCGGTGATGGTTTTTGCTGATGTCGATTTTATCAGCGATATCGTTGCGTACCAGCAGACTTTCTTTGGTACGGCGGTTGTTGGTGATAACAGCAACCTTGTGCTCAATGCCATTGAAGACCTGTCCGGCTCCAGCGCCCTGATGGCGGTTCGTTCACGCGGCCAGTACAGCCGTCCCTTTACTCGCGTGGATGCGATTGAGGCCGAAGCCGATGCAAAAACGGCCGATAAAGAGACGGAGATTGTGAATCAGATCAAGACCTTTGAACAGGAACTGAATCAAAAACTTGCAGCCGTTGACAAAAATGAAGACGAGTTGATCAATAAAACCATTCTTGAAGAAAAACAGGCCATTGAGCTGAAACTCCGCGGCAAGGAAAAAGAACTCCGTGATGTCAAAATGCAGAAAGTCAAGCACATTGAAAGTCTGGGAAGCAAGCTGAAAAATCTGTGCACGCTGCCCGGTCCGGCCCTGATTCTTCTGATTGCCGTTGTGCTTGGTCTTCGCCGAAGTTTTATGCGTCGCCATTATGTCAGCCATGCCAGTGATGCGTAATAGAAGGCATGTTCTCAAAAAGACAGTAACATTAAAATTCAGCCTTGAATCAAACAGGGAGAATCACGATGAATGATAAAAAACTTGCGATATTAGGAGTTGTTGCCGTCGTTTCCGTGGCTGCGGCGATTCTGGTAAGCCGGATTGGGGGAGTCAGCCAAAGCAGCAGCCTGGTCATTGGGCCCCTGATTGGCGGCTTGGATGTGGATAAGATCAATTCGATTGTTGTCACCGGTGAAAAAGGAACCCAGAAAGTCACCCTCGTCAAATCCGAAAAGCGGTTTGTTGTTGCCGAAAAAGAAAATTATCCGGCCAGCACCAAAAAAGTCAACGAACTGGTCAATCAATGTCTTGATATTCGCACGGCTGAGCTGCAGAGCGAAGATCCAGCTTTTCACGCCGAATTGGGTCTTACGGATGAAACTGCAAAGACAACCGTGACTTTCAAAGACAGTGCAGACCAGACTATTGTGGCTCTGCTGGTTTCAGAGAGCAAGCCGGAATCCCAGGAGGTCTTTGTGCGTCGGGCTGATGATAACAAGGCTTATCTGACGCTGCAGTCGCCCTGGATATCCAGCCGTCCGCTGGATTATCTGGACACACAGCTTCTTCAGGTGGATACCAAAAAGATTCTCGAAGTTGTGGTGACTGATCCGAACAATCTGAGTTATACACTTCAATCGGATAATGGCGGCGATGTGGTCTCCCTGGCGGAACTGCCCGCGGGCAAACAGCTCAAAGGGACGACCTATCGCAGTGTATTCAGCACACTGAGCAGTCTGAACTTTGAGGATGTGAATCCCAAAGATAAAGTCGAGGGCTTAAAATTGGACCGCCGTTATATCTGTAAGCTCAATGACTCGACGGTTTACACGCTCGACCTGGGCAAAAAAGAGGAGAAGTGGTATCTGAAGCTGAACGTCGAGTTTACGGACAAATCCGAAGTGATGAAAGAAAAAGGGGTCGAATCCGAAGAGCAGCTCAAGAAAAAAGAGGCCAAACTGCTGGCACGCGATGCCGCAGAGGCCTTGACCAAAAAGACTGCCAACTGGCTGTATGTCGTCCCGCAATTTAAAGCGGCCGAATTAACAAAGTCGCTGAATGAATTGATTGAGGATATTCCGGCAAAACCGAAAGAACCGGCAGATCCCAATAAACCGGTTGAAGCACAAGCTCAGCCGCCTCAGGTTTAGAATCAAATCAAAAGGGCCGTTATAAGCGGCCCTTTTTTAATGTTTGCAAATCAGGATAAACGGACATCACCGAATCGTAACTGGTCGATGAGTTTTCCCGATGCCTTTGGGGCAGGCGCTTTGGGCTGCGGTTTCCGCGGGGTTTCTTTTTTCTCCATCGGTCGCCCCTCGGGCTTGCCCTGTTTCATCGACAGGCGGATTCGCTTCCGGGCAATATCGACCTCCAGGACCGTTACCTGAACCTTTTGGTGGACCTTGACTACATCGGCAGGGTCTTTGACAAACCGGTCGGCCAGTTCGCTGATGTGAACCAGCCCATCCTGATGGACTCCGATATCGACAAAGACCCCGAATGCCGTGATATTGGTCACGATTCCGGGCAATTTCATGCCGGTAGTAAGGTCTTCGATTTTCGTAATCCCGTCGGCAAACTTGAACTGCTCGAACTGCTTGCGGGGATCCCGACCCGGCTTGGCCAGTTCCTGCATGATATCGTTCAGAGTTTCAAGGCCAATAGTGTCCGTTTTGTACTTGTCCAGTTTGATTTTGGACCGCAGGGCAGCGTCTTCCATCAATTGCCTGACGGAACAATTTAAATCGGAAGCCATCCGATCCACAATCGGATAACTTTCGGGGTGGACGGCGCTGGCATCCAGCGGATTTTGGGCATTGCGGATACGCAGAAAACCAGCCGCCTGCTCAAATGCCTTGGCACCCAGACGCGGAACCCTGGTCAGGTTTTCCCGACTTTGGAATGGACCATTTTCGTTGCGATATTCGACGATTTTCTGAGCCAAAGCAGGCCCCAGGCCGGATACATACATCAGTAATTGCTTGGAAGCAGTATTGACTTCCACGCCGACATTGTTGACGCAACTGATAACTACATCGTCCAGAGACTGTTTGAGCAGGGTCTGGTCCACATCGTGCTGATATTGGCCGACACCGATGGATTTCGGATCGATTTTAACCAGTTCGGCCAGCGGATCCATCAGACGACGCCCGATGGATACTGCCCCGCGAACGGTCAGGTCGTAGTCCGAAAATTCTTCCCGTGCAGCTTCTGAGGCGGAATAGACCGATGCGCCGCTTTCATTGACCATGACAATGATGATGTTTTTGTCCAATTCAAGGGCCCGTACAAAGTCCTCGGTTTCTCGCCCGGCGGTGCCGTTACCAATGGCGACGGCTTCAATCTGGTATTGCTGGCACCACAGACGAATGCGTTCTGCTTCGCGTTTTGCAGCCTGTTCGCCATTATGCGGAAAAATGACATCGTTGCCCAGCAGTTTGCCCTGTTTATCCAGAAAGACGACCTTGCAGCCAGTGCGGTAGCCGGGATCGATTGCCAAGACGTTTTTCTGACCCAGCGGAGATGCCAGCAGGAGCTGCCGCAGGTTTTCAGCAAATATTTTAATGGCTTCCATATCCGCCCGCTTTTTCGTCTCCAGCCGCACCTCGGTTTCCATCGACGGTGACAGCAGCCGGTCATATCCATCATCAATGGCGCTGCGAATATATGGTGTACAGGCATTGCTGGAATGAATATAGATGGCGTATAATAGCTGTTGGGCGGTTTCCTTGGGAACCTGAATGCGAAATATCAGAAATCCTTCGTTTTCCCCGCGACGCATGGCCAGAATGCGATGCGATGGGGCAGTGGCAAGCGATTCGGTCCACTCGAAGTAATCCTGGTATTTGGCGGCTTCGGCTTTTTTGTCCTCCAGGACTTTGGATGAAAACTGGCCGGCAGTAAAATACAATTCGCGGATTCTGGCCCGGCTGTTCGGGTCCTCGCTGATCATTTCGGCAATGATGTCGCAGGCTCCGGCCAGGGCTTGTTCTGTATTTTCCACACCTTTTTCAGGATTGATAAACTCAGCGGCGGCAATCTGAGGATCAGTAGTGTCTTTTTGTTCCAGAATGAGCAGTGCCAGAGGTTCCAGTCCTTTTTCCCTGGCAATCGTGGCCCGGGTGCGCCGCTTGGGACGATAGGGCAGATAAATATCTTCCAGTTCCGTCATCGTCTGGGCGGCCATGATGGCCGATTCCAGTTCCGGAGTCAGTAATTCACGTTCCTTGAGCGAGGCCAGAATACTGTCGCGACGGGCATAAAGTTCCTTGAGCTGCTGGAGGCGATCCCGGATATGGGTTACAGCCACTTCATCGAGACTGCCTGTAACTTCTTTGCGGTAGCGGGCAATGAACGGCACGGTCGCTCCGTCGGCCAGAAGCTCGGCGGTTGCGGCGACTTGTCTGGCTGAGATATTCAATTCACCAGCCACGGTCACAATAAATTGCTGTTCCATCACAAAATCCTTATCCTTAATCCATTATTTACAAGGGTTGCCGAAAAGAGTGTTTTATAACAATCATGGCGAATTCTGGCAAGTGTGAAACGGGGAATATGCGGAGTTTTTATCGGGCTATTGACGCAGGTATTTCAGGCGTTCCGGAAGGGGGATATTGTTGCCGAAATTGTCTTCGCCGTAGCCGCATTCGGCCAGCAGACGGATATCCTCGAGAACGCGTTTGTCCCCAAAAAAGGCCACCTTCATTTCTGTGGCGATATCGATTTTGCCCATCACCAGCAATTTGGCGATTTCATCGGTGATCTGCTCAATCAATCTGGCATCCTGCTGAATCGTCATGTCATCCAGTTTAAGCGGCTGTTCATAAATAATGACTTTGCCGTAATCAGCCAGGGTCATAATGACACTGCGTATCAGGGTCTTGGTGTCCGAGCCGCTGACCTGGGCGGGAACCAGACCCAGTCGGATAGTCTCGGTTGCAAGGGATCGCCGCTTCTGGGCATTGATTTTTTCAATGGCTCGGAACAATTCCAGCGGTGAGCGGGCATCATACGATTCCCCCTCCAGCTCCATGCGTACATCGCTGCCATAATGCAGTACCAGCTTTGAAATCAGTGTGGAAGGACGAACGTGGAAACCGCGATAGGGAGGAACACGCACTTCAATGCGAGTGTTTTCCGTATAGCGGCGAAGCATATTCTGGCATAACAATTCTGCACAGGTCAGATATTCACCGACAAAACAAATAGAATAGTGAAGCAGGGTGTCCAGGAGTTTTTCCGGCTCGACCAGCTTTTTGGATCCCGGCACATGAAGCGAAGTTGGCCCTGCGTGACGTTCATAATAATGAGCAAAATCCCGCGCCGTACGCAACAGGTGCAGAACGACACTGATATGTCCCCGTAATACCGGAAGGTCTTTATCCAATACCTCGGTTTCAGTGGTTGAAACATAAGTGTCATACAAGGATTGCAGATTATGGAAACGGAGTTCCAGCGAACGGAGTTTTTCTTCGCTGATGGGACCGGTCATCTCATAATGATATTCACGGGAAGCAACAAGACCTTTGGGAAGAGCCTGTTTGCATTCTGCAGCGAGATTTAAAAACGCCGTCGCCAGAAGTGTGACGGTATTGGACACTGTTTCGAGTTTGCGAATGGCCAAATCATGCGGCAGCCGGCCCATGGGCAGTGACTCAGCATAGGCTTCCGGCGTTGGAATCGAGTGGGGAATCGGGATATGCAGCCAGGCCGCTTCCTGCAGGAGACGTTCTGTTGCCCGATAGAGAATATCTTCGACAAAGGCTATGGCATTCTGGGTTCCAATCGTAAAATCCTGCTCGACAGGCAAAAGACGGTAGGCGGGGATTGCATGCTGAATGTGCAGCAGCTCGTAACCGACATTAGAATAGAGCTTTATCGCGGCAGTCATCGAACGGAATCCCGCCCACTGGCTGTTGTTGCGGGCACCATACGAATCCAGAAGCTCTTCGGCCTGAGTGGACTGGGCCAGTAATTCCCCCAATAGAGGACGAGTCAGTCTGCCCAGATTATTCTGATGCTGCATTACCAGAAAACTGGCAGCTCTGAGCAGGGTCTGTGTCCGTCGTCCAACCAGACGGGAAAATTCTTCATAGGATATTGATACAGGGCCCATACAACCTTGCACATTTAAAATTGGTCACTTTTCAACGACGAACTAATCATGCCGCAGCAAGACGGAGAAACTATACTCAATTGCGACAAAAAATCAAGATAATTGCCGGTTTTTAAAACGCTTTGAATTCGGCCATGACCGGGGTGTGATCGCTGGGTTTTTCCAGCTCTCGAGGTGCTTTGTCGATGCGGCAGTCGATACAGTTTTGAGCCATTGTGGGGGTAGCCATGATATAATCCAGTCGCCATCCCAGATTGCGTTTGAAGCCATTGGGCACGCGATAATCCCAGAATGTGTACTGTTCCGGCTGGGGATGGAATTGGCGAAATACATCCACAAAACCCCATTTCATCACCTCGCGTACGGCATCCTGGATTTCCTGACAAAAACAAACGTCACCCCACAGATTTTTGGGATCATATACGTCTTTATCTTCAAGAGCGACATTCAAATCGCCCACCCATACTATCGGCTGGTCCGGAGTGTAAGTTTTGTCAAAATAGTCTTTCAGCCATGAAAACCAGTTTAATTTGTATTGGAATTTCTCACTTTTTATGGATTGCCCCTGTGGGATATAGGTGTTCACAATAACAATGTTTTTATAGGACATCTTAATGAATCGGGCTTCTTTGACAGAATCCTGAGGCAATTCGATTTGGGCATCCTTAATCGGGATATCACTGAATATGGCGACACCGTTGTACTTTTTTTGCCCGTTAAATAATATGTGATAGCCAGAATCTTTGAACGCATCCAATGGAAAGTCACAGTTTTGTGCCTTGGTTTCCTGAACGCAAAGAACCTGAGGCTTGTTTTCGGCAAGCCACGCATTGAGTATCTCGATACGACTCCGAATGGAATTTACATTGAATGTTGCTATTTTCATCGTAATCCTTTTCGTAAGCATTATAAAAAAAACACCCAAAAAATGTCAAGGAATATCGTAAGTCTATATATAACAATCAGATATGACATATTTAGTGGATTTCCCAGCAAGTTTCATCGAAAAAAGTATTGAAATTTTGTGATTTGTGCGGAAAATAGAGAAAAAATAATATTTTATTGCACAATGTTGACAGGAATGAGTAGTATATAACTATAGAATGAATAGGAATATAGGAGTTAGAACTATGAAATTATCTTCAAGAACACGCTACGGAATGAGAGCGATGATGGAATTAGCTCTCGAATACGGAAAGAAACCTCTTCAGATTAAATCCATCGCGGATCGCGAGGATATTTCCAACAAGTATCTGGAACAGCTTGTTGCGATGCTTAAATCGTCCGGGCTTGTCCGCAGTGTTCGGGGGCCTCGCGGTGGTTATATGCTGGCTCGGAATCCGGCAGAAATTAAATTAAGCGAGATTTTCACCACACTTGAGGGGCCGCTTATTCCTGTAGAATGCGTAGAACACACTGAGTTTTGTCCGAAATGCCCGGATTGTGCCACCCGGCTGATTTGGAATGAACTGTACAGGGCTTTAATGAGCGTGCTGGATAACACGACTCTCAAAGAGCTGGCCGAACGTGCTGACAAGATTCAGCAGGGCGGAAGCTATCAAATATAAGTATCTTATTTGACAAAAAACAGCGCGGCGGGACAGTCTTCACAGGCCTTGTGGACCCCGCCGCTGTATTTTATACAGTATTGAGTTTGGGATATATCGGAATTTGCCGGAATATGACCAGGACGATTAATTTGCGTGTTCAGTGTCTCTGAATCGGACATGGGCGAGCAAGAAACTCCGGCAACTGATAGAATCTCAGGGATAAGATAAATCTCAGGTGTGATATGCCGCATAAAAGTTTCGATAGCAAACAAATAGACCATCTGACGCAGGCAATATTGGCTTCTTATCAGGATGATATGGGGACTAATTTCATCGATGTCAAGAATCTGCCCGTGCGTGACAAGATATTGTTTGTGCTCAATTCGCTGATGGAACTTTTGTTTCCGGGCTACACCGGCAAGCGTCCGGTCAGCAGTGAAAACATTCGTTCCATCATCCAGGAAATTCTCGTCATGGTGCGGCGGGAATTGGCGGATCAAATCGAGCTGGCTTTGCGATTCAGCTGCAAATTAAAGGAATGCCCCGCCTGTGACTGCAGAAATCTGGCAAGTGAATGCTGTGAGACGCTGCTGAATCAGATTCCCGACATCCGGCAAATGCTCAAAGAAGACGTCCAGGCGGCTTTTGATGGCGACCCGGCGGCTAAGGCACCCGAAGAAATCGTCCTCAGTTATCCGCATTTGTGTGCCATTGCAATCCATCGTGTTGCCCATGAGTTGTATCGGATGGATATTCCGCTGATTCCCCGTATGATGGCTGAATACGCGCACTCACAAACCGGGATTGATATTCACCCCGGGGCACAGGTGGGCAGGCGGTTCTTTATTGACCATGGGACAGGGGTCGTCATTGGTGAAACGGCTGTGATTGGAAACAATGTCAAGATTTATCAGGGCGTTACGCTGGGTGCGGTGAGTTTTCCCAAAGATGAACACGGTAATATCATTCGCGGCAAGAAGCGGCATCCAACGCTGGAAGATGATGTTACTGTTTATGCCGAGGCAACGATTCTGGGGGATATCGTCATCGGCAAAGGTGCCGTCATCGGCGGCAATGTCTGGATACGGGAATCTGTTCCCGCGGGAGCTGTCGTGATGATTGCCAAGCCGGAATCGCTGTATGTCACCCGCGGACGCAGGAAGCCGACGGAGAAGAATTCGGAGTAGTATCGTGGATTCGTCATTAGTCAATAAAATTCTGGAATTGAAAAAGAAACGGAATGCGGTCATTCTGGCCCATAATTACCAGATATCCGAAATACAGGATATTGCCGATTTTGTTGGCGACTCGCTGGGTTTAAGTGTTCAGGCGGCAGGCACGCAGGCGGATGTGATTGTGTTTTGCGGGGTGTATTTCATGGCCGAGACCGCGGCGATTTTATCCCCGAATAAAACCGTGCTGCTGCCCGATAAATACGCTGGCTGCCCAATGGCGGATATGATAACCGCAGAGCAGTTGGCTAAACTCAAAGACGAGCATCCGGACGCGCTTGTGGTCTGTTACGTCAATTCCACCGCCGAAGTCAAGGCCCTGTGCGATTACTGCTGTACCAGTTCCAATGCGGTCAAGCTGGTTTCCACGCTGCCAGCCGACAGGGAGATTATCTTCGTTCCTGATCAGCACCTGGGGGCGTTTGTCCAGGAACGTTCCGGACGGAAAATGATTCTGTGGCCGGGTTTTTGCCCAACCCATGTCCGGATGACTGCAGAGCAGGTCAACGATGCACGCAGTGCACATCCCGGCGCGGTTGTCCTTGCTCACCCTGAGTGCGGCCCGACAGTGCGTGCGATTGCCGATCAGTTGCTCAGCACCAGCCAGATGATTGCGTATGCGGGCCAATCCAAAGCCGGCCGGTTTATCATTGCAACAGAAGAAGGGATATTGCATTCTCTCCGGAAAAAATATCCGCATAAAGAGTTTTACCCGGTCAGTGACAGAGCGGTGTGTCCGAATATGAAAAAAATAACGCTCGAAAAGCTGCTGTGGTCGCTGGAGGACATGCAGACGGTGATTGCCGTCCCTCCGGCGATTGCCCAAAAGGCTCGCAGGGCACTGGATCGAATGCTTGAAGTTCTGCCGGATAAATCGTAATCGTTTTGCATATCAGGCTACTCTCAAAAGGTAAATGACTATGGAAACAAACAAAAAGAAATATAAACTGGAAACACTGGCTCTTCATGCCGGTCAAACCGCGGATCCGACCACTCTAAGCAGGGCGGTACCGATTTACCAGACGACCAGCTATGTATTTAAAGACAGCGAACACGCCGCAAATCTATTTGCACTCAAAGAATTCGGCAATATCTACACCCGCCTGATGAATCCCACCACGGATGTACTCGAAAAACGGATGGCGGAGCTTGAAGGCGGCGTGGCAGGCGTAGCCTTTGCATCCGGCATGGCTGCGATTACAGCAGCCATATTCAATATCTGTCCCGCCGGCTGCCATGTGGTGTCCAGCAGTTCGCTTTATGGCGGAACCCACACGCTGTTTTCGCATACGCTGCCGCAGATGGGTATTGAGGTTACAACCGTCAATCCGAATGATCCTGAGAATTTCCGCAGGGCCATCAAGAAAAATACACGTGCGGTCTATATTGAGACGATTGGTAACCCCAAAAACGATGTTTTGGATTATTCGGCTATCGCAAAAATCGCCCATGATAATGGATTGCCGTTGATTTGTGACAATACCGTAGCTACGCCGATGCTTTTTCAGCCGATTGAACAGGGTGTTGATATTGTTGTGTATTCCTGCACAAAATTGATAGGCGGGCATGGCACCAGTATTGGCGGGATGGTCATTGATTCGGGTAATTTCAAATGGGACAATTGCAAATTTCCCGGCCTGACCGAGCCGGACGAGAGTTATCATGGATTGCAGTATGTCAAAACCTTCGGTAATCTGGCCTACAGCATCAAAATTCGCACACATGTCCTGCGGGATACCGGAGCGTGTCTGTCGCCATTCAATGCATTCCAGCTTTTGCAGGGCGTTGAAACCCTGCATCTGCGAGCGGCCAGACATTGCGAAAATGCCAAAATATTAGCCGGATTTCTGGAAAAGCATCCTGCGGTCAATTGGGTCAATTACCCGGGTCTGCCCAGTCACCCCTGTTACAAGCTGGCAATGAAATATCTGCCAAAAGGACAGGGAGCAATCCTCGGATTTGGTGTCAAGGGCGGTAAGGCTGCCGGCGTGAAATTCATCAATGCTGTGAAACTGGCGAGTCATTTAGCGAACATATTGGATAGCAAAACACTAGTAATCCACCCGGCCAGCACAACCCATCAGCAATTAACCGAAGCCGATCAGCTTGCGGCCGGCGTCACCCCTGATTATATTCGTGTTTCTGTGGGAACCGAACATATCGATGATATCGTAGAAGATTTTGATTATGCATTAAAAGCAAGTCAGATGTAATTTGGAAAGCTGTTAGAACAATAGGCCCTATACTGGAGTTTGTCCGATGTGGGATTATACAGATAAAGTAATGGATCATTTTACCAACCCGCGCAACGTGGGAAAAATTGAAGATTATGATGGCATTGGCGAGGTCGGTTCGCTGGCTTGCGGGGACGCCCTGACACTGACATTTAAGCTGGATAAAAGCGGCCGGATTGCGGACGCTAAATTTCAGACCTTTGGATGTGCCAGTGCAATCGCATCCTCTTCCGTTTTGACTGAGATTATCAAAGGGATGACACTCGACGATGCCCAAAAAGTCACCAATCAGCAAATTGCAGATAAACTGGGAGGTCTTCCCGAACAGAAAATGCATTGTTCAGTGATGGGACAGGAAGCACTGGAGGCGGCGATTGCCTATTACCGCAACAAAGGCAAAGCCTCTCCGCATAAAGAAGGGAAGATTGTTTGTACGTGCTTTGGCGTTACTGATTTGGAGATTCGTCGGGTCATCCAGGAAAATGATCTGACAACAGTCGAACAAGTCACTAATTTCTGCAAAGCCGGCGGCGGCTGCGGCGGCTGCCATGGTGAAATCGAACATATTTTGCAGGACGTCCAGGGTAAAAAGAATAATCAGCAGTCACCGGTCCCCGCAGCACGGCATAAAAAACTGTCTAATATTCAGAAAATACAACTGATCCAGGAAACGATACGGGAACAGATTCGCCCGGTGATTCGCTCCCATGGAGGCGACCTTGAACTGGTGGACGTGGAAGGCAGCAAAGTGATTGTCGCCCTTCGCGGGATGTGTGCCAGTTGCAAGATGTCGGAAGTGACGATGAAAGATCTGGTACAGGCCAAATTACGGGAATTTGTGGCCGAAGACCTGATCGTCGAAGAAGAAAAAGATACAGCCCAGGCTTAATCTCACGGAGAAACTGCAATGAATTCCGTTGTTTATATGGATAACAATGCAACCACACGCGTCGATCCTGAAGTATTGCAGGAAATGACGCCGTATCTGAGCGATTATTATGGTAATCCGTCGAGCATGCATACCTTTGGCGGTCAGGTTGGCAGCAAGATACGAAAGGCCCGCCAGCAGGTCGCTGCTTTGCTCGGCTGCGAACCGGATGAAATTATTTTTACCAGTTGCGGTACCGAAAGCGATAATGCCGCCATTCTGGGGACGCTTTCCATTGTTCCCCATAAACGTACCGTCATCACGACACGTGTCGAGCACCCGGCGGTGCTGAGTCCCTGCCGCAATCTCGAACAGCATGGATATCGCATTATCGAATTGGGTGTTGATAAGCATGGCAGTCTTATTCTGGCCGAACTCGAATCGGCGATCAATGACGACACCGCTATTGTGTCTGTGATGTATGCCAACAATGAAACCGGTGTGATATTTCCGATTGAGAAAATCGCTTCCATTTGCAAGGCTAAGGGTGTGACATTCCATACCGATGCAGTTCAGGCCGTGGGCAAAATCCCGCTGAATCTCAAGACCAGCAATATTGACATGCTTAGTCTTTCGGGACATAAGCTCCATGCTCCCAAAGGCATTGGAATCTTGTATGTCCGCCGGGGGACACGCCTGTCGCCTTATCTGCTTGGCGGCCATCAGGAAAATAATCGTCGAGGCGGAACCGAAAATGTGCCTGGAATTGTTGCCCTCGGCAAGGCCTGTGAGCTGGCTTTACGACACCTGGACGAGGAAAATACGCGGGTCAAGGCCATGCGGGATAAATTGGAGGCACAAATCCTGGCCACCTGCCCGGATTGCATGGTCAACGGTGACTCCGAAAACCGCCTTCCCAATACGCTGAATATCAGTTTTGAATATATTGAGGGAGAATCCATCCTGATGATGCTGGATCGCTTCGGGATATGTGCCAGTTCAGGTTCCGCCTGTACGTCCGGCTCGCTGGAACCTTCTCATGTGCTGCGGGCCATGGGGGTTCCGTTTACCGCGGCGCATGGTTCGATTCGCTTCAGCCTGAGTCGCTATAATACCGAGCAGGAAGTGGATTTTGTCGCCGAAAAGCTGCCGCCGATTATCAACCGGCTTCGGGAATTAAGTCCCTTTGTAGTCCGAAAATAAGCCCGAAATAGGGCATTCTGCGGTTGCGGAACACTACTGGATATTGGTGTTTTGATTTAATTTCTGAGCGACCAGCAGCGAAAGGCTCTGACGCAGATTTTCGGCAAAGGGGAACGTAAAGGAGGATTGCGTGGAGTCCAGCGCCAATCCAAAGTTCATCATGGTTTCACTGCCGACATCCGTAATAGGCATCGGAGGAATAAACCAGTTGGCAATCATGGCTTTAAATGCGGAAAAGAATCCTTCGGAATCTTTTTCGCCAGCTATAGAACTGACTTCTGCGCCCATTTGCGGGGGATTGCCTCCGCGAGCAAAGGTCAGGGCATTGATTCGGGCTACCTGCTCATTGGACCGATTGGAGTAAAGAAAGCCCTCTTTGGTTTTCTTAATGTCGTATAAATGTGCGGTCACAGAGCTTTTTCCGTTCATATCGAAACGTACCGACACGTTATTGACCTGTCGCTTGTTATCTTTAATCGTGCCTGATATCTCCAGCAACCCGACCAGCGGCCCATCCATGCGTATGGATTTGAGCATGTTTCGCATCATTTTGGGCTTATTGGAATGTTTGGCGTTGAATGAAATCATTTCATTCGGGTCAAAGAAAGTCTCATAGACGCCTGAGCCGGTTATCTCAAAGACACATTTGGTCACAAACGAATTCTTCTTATCGTCGGATGTTCTGGATATGATTTTAGCATTGAGTGTCGTATTAGGATCTTTATAAACATCGACACTGGTGGGAGCGACGAGAGGGACAAAATACATAAACACATCGACACCATTGCCCAGACCTTCACTGTTATACTCCATTTGCATGGTCGGACCGCTTGCAGCCACAGGTTGGCAATCCGTACACTCTGCCCAGCATAATCCACCGATCAAACCCGCTATGAGAACAAATAATTGCTTTACCATATGCTTCTTTTTACTAAACAACTTATTTACCATGATATCAACATATATCCATATAAATAAACGGCAAACATTATATTTGTTCTGTAAAAAATGTCATCAAAAAAACATAGAAAAAGGCCGGCAACGAAACAGTATGAGACTGTCAGGTATTTCATTGCCGGCGGTAGAAATGGCTGAAAGAACATATAAACAGCCCATTTTATCAATCTATGCCTTATATACATAGATTAAAGGGCCTCCATATGTAAGACTGGGGCCTCCGACCAATAGTGAAGCCGTTTACCGGTAAGCAAAGGTGGATAAAAAAATAAAAAAGATTATAAAAATATTATATGCCGAACAGGGTCTGTATTGTCCGCATAATGGTATTTGAAGGGTGCAAACTCCTTGCAATTCTGTAGTTTTTTGATATAATAATGCTGAATGGCAGAACGGCTGTCCATTCGGAGCTTCAATTCATAACCTGCATATAGGGAGCCAACGATGTTTGAAACACTGGATAAAATGTTTCTGGCCGGGCTGGGAGCCATGACCATGACCAAGGAAAAAGCAGAGCAAATTTTTGACGACTACGTCAAAAAAGGTCAGGCAGAACGCGAACACAAAAGCGGATTTGTCAAAGAAATCCTCGAAACAGCCGAAAAAACGCGTTCTGACATGGAAAAACTGGTTTCCGAGCAGGTCAAAAAAGCAATTGCTTCTATTCCGCTGGCCACGAAAGATGACCTGAAACGCGTTGAACAGAAGCTCGATCAGCTTTTGGCCTCCAAGGGGAGCTAACCCTTGCTGAGATTGTTCAGCGGAATTCGGCGGACATTTGTCCGTTTACAGCGGTACCGTCATATCATGGCCGTACTTATGAAGTACGGTTTTGAGGAACTGGCTGGTATTGTCGGCAGACATCTGAAGGTTGGCCTTGGCTCAAAAGTCATCCCAATGCCGGCCAGAAAAGAGATTGCGCAGGCTTCGCTGGCAAGACGAGTCCGTCTGGCAATGGAGGAATTGGGGCCCACTTTTATCAAACTTGGGCAATTACTCAGTACTCGCCCCGACCTGTTACCGGTAGAATTTATCCAGGAACTGGAGCTGCTTCAGGACCGGGTGAGTCCAGAAAAATATTCCATAATCCGCGAAGAAATTAAAAAACAGCTTGGATGCTATCCAGAGGACATATTCGACCGAATTGATCCTGAACCGATTGCCGCAGCGAGCATTGCCCAGGTGCATCGCGCCAGAACAAAGGATGGCCAGGAAGTGGTCCTGAAAATCCGCCGGCCCGACATTGTCAAAACTATTCAGGCAGAATTAGAAATTCTCAATGACCTTGCCCGGCTTGTTCGCGGCAGGCTTGCAGCCCCCGAAACATTTGATCCCCAGCGTATGGTTCGTGAATTTGCCGAGGCTGTCAGCAAAGAGGTTGATTATGCCAACGAACGCCGCAACCAGCAGCGATTCATTAAAAATTTTGCAGCCGATCCTGCCATTCATGTTCCCAAGGTTCTTGAGCAGTATTGTTCCGAAGGTCTTTTGACTATGGAGTATATTGACGGGATCAAGCCCAGTCATATTGAACGCCTTCGATCGGCTGACCTTGAGCCTAAAATTATCGCTCGCAGAGGGGCGGATTTTGTGCTTAAGCAAGTCTTTGAGCACGGTTTTTTTCATACCGATCCCCACCCGGGCAATTTTCTTGTCATGCAGGGTAATGTGCTTGCGCCCCTGGATTTCGGACAGGTCGGACGGCTGACCAATGAAGATAAACTGCTGCTTCAATACATCGTATTAGCGGTTGTCGATGGGGATGTATGGAGGATTGTGCATGGGCTGGAACGGGCGGAAATGCTGTCGGACCATTCCAGTCAGGCCGAGTTAGTGCGTGACATCCAGGATGTTATCAATGCCTACTCCGGACTTCCGCTCAAAGACATCCCATTTCGTGAGGCTCTGACCCGTGGATTTGAGATTATCCGAAAGTATCAGATCGGTGCTCCGCGGGATTTTACCCTGATGCTCAAAAGCCTGATGACGATAGAATCCTTTGCACGGTCGCTCGATGAGGATTTCCAGATTGTTGAATGTCTCAAGCCCTATGCACGCAAATTTGCGTTTGAGCAGATCAATCCCAAAAATGTGTTTGATCAGTTAAAAAAAGCCGCTCTGGGGGCAACAGAACTGGCCGGACGATTTCCCGAGGATGCAGCAGCGATTATAGGCAAATTCCGTCGTGGAAATTTTAAAATCCATATCCATCATGACCACCTTGAAGAGCTGGAAGACACGCTGGACAACAGTTCCAATCGGATCAGTTTTGCGGTTATTATTGCCGCCTTGCTGATCGGATCCAGCCTGCTGGTTTCTCAGGACGGGACTGTCCTGGGCCTGTTCAGTCTTCAGGCGTTCGGGATCGCCGGTTACCTTGTCGCGATGATTATGGGGCTGTGGCTTGCGATTTCCATCATCCGCAGCAAGAAATACTGATTCATTGAAATGACGGCTGAAAACTCAATGCATGCCGTCCCACATATACAGCAGTTGGGGAATCGCCAGCTTTTCAAGTATTTTTGTATCGATGACGGATTGACGGCTTTGAGCACCCAGAACATCCATCCAGGTCGTCCTGCGTTCAAACTCGACGACTCTGGCATTGCTGATTCCTGCCATTTCTTTGGCTTTATCGACAGCCTCTTCAAAGTAACCCGTATCGTCAATCAGTCCCTTAATTTGCGCCTCTTCGGCGGTGTAAATACTGCCGTCTGCCAGAGCACGGACCTGCTGTGGGTCAAGGCCATTCCGGCCTTGACAAACCAGTGCTACAAAACGTTCATAAGCCGGATTAATCAGTTTTTCATTGATGTAACGCTTCTGTTCATCCGTCATTTCTGAGAACATGCTCGGCCAGTCTTTTTTCTCCCCGCTTTTCAAAACCTCCGGCTGGATTCCAAGCTTTTGTTCCAACAGATCTTTGACGACAATATGGCTCATGATTACCCCAATAGAACCAGTGATCGCGGTTGGTTCGGCCATAATATAATCACAGGCTACAGCACTGTAATAGCCTCCTGATGCGGCTACCGACTGCATAAAAGCCAATACCGGCAGGCCGGTTTCCTGTCTTAGCCTGGTGATATAATAATGAATCTGATCGCTGGCAGAAACGGTGCCGCCGGGGCTGTTGATGCGAAGAATAATGGCACGGATATCTGAGCTTCTCAATGCATCCTGGGTCAGTAATCGAATTTCTTCACTGCGATTGCTTTCGATAATTCCGACCAGATTAATGACGGCAATCTTTTGTGTCGCAGGCCCGCTGATTAATGTCGTTTCGGCGAAATTCTCTGTTCCGCCGGTGCTGACCATTAAAGACATTACAAGACCTGTCACGGCTAGAAATAAGACAATATTTGCTAGAATTGAGAATACTAATAAAATATTTATAAATATTCTCCATCCGGATACGCTTTTTTTGTTTTCCACGGGAATGTTTACATATTGAATTGTCGGCGCAGGAAGCGGGGAATTTCCCGGTTGCGGTGAGGATGTTGGGGCGGATTGAGGGACCTCGTCGTATTTATTGTGCATATCCATAAAAACTCCTTTCTGTTTGAATTTTATATATATTTCGACACTTCCTTCACGAAAGACACACACGGCTGCCCGCCAGAGGGAAGACGTATGAAACTACGATAAATAGTATAAAAAGGGAAGGTTTAAAAGTCAAATCCTCAGTTTTTGATTGACAACATCACGCAAATTGCGGACAGTTAAACCAACTTTAAACGATTAACTCATCTTTGGAGATATGATGACTTTATACGTAAATGGCCAGAGCGTTGACGCCCAAAACATAGACGAAGAGATCGCCCGGCTTCGTCCGGAATATGAGCGGGTTTTCGCAGACATGGATCCTGACGCCAGAGAATTGCAGCTTGCCGATTGGGCCAGGGAAAATGTTATCGAAGGTGTTCTCATGCGTCAGGAAGCTTTGCAGCAGAATAGTCCGATTACCCCCAAAGACATCGATGAAGCGATGAAGGCGGTGATTGAACGGCATGGGGGGCGTGCCGGATTTGACCGTTTTCTGTCAGATCACAAGCTGACGGAACAGCAGGTTCGCAGTGATATCGAGACTCAAATCAGAGGACAGCGTTTAATAGAAAAAATTGAATCTCAGGCCAAAGAGCCCACGGATAAGCAGATTCGCAAGTATTATGAGGAGAATCAAGCTCGTTTTATGATGCCGCCGATGATGCGGGCCGCCCATATCGTCAAACATGTCAGGCCGGGTGATGACCCGGCTCAGCTCAAATCTGAATTGCTTATCGTACTGGGAAAGTTAAAGGCAGGAGAAGATTTCTCGAAACTCGCACAAACCTACTCGGATTGTCCGGATCGTGGCGGAGATTTGGGCTGGTTTTCACTGGGGCAGATGGTTGAAGCTTTTGAAGAGGTTGTGACGAAGCTTCGTCCCGGAGAAATCAGCGACGTCTTTGAAACCGAATTCGGTTTTCATATTGCAAAACTGATTGAAAATCGTCCTTCGGCTGCAATCGCCCTGGACCAGGTTCGCGCATTCATTTCCGAAGAACTTCACCGTCAATTTCGCCAGAAAGCCGTCGAACAATTCATTGACCAGTTGAAAAGCAGAGCCCTTATCGAGGACCGATAATTATTTTCATTTCGGCAGAGTTTTATTTCTATCACTCCGCCGTTCCCATAACAATCCAATCCGAAAGGCTGGGAACAAGATGCGCGCGATGGATTTACTTTATCATCAGAAATAGACATGCCGTTTGATGCAGTTCTGATTAAGCATGCACTTTATTTGGACGATTTGACAGCATAGTTAGTAATTGTATTCTGGACTGTCAGAGAGTGTAATGGTCGATAATCATAACAGCATAGTAATCAGTTGCAGGGCAGATATCTTATCTGCAGTCACACGGGGCTTCTGGCTGCTTGTTATTTTGTTATTCACGGGAGGCATGTTTAATCCTTCATCTGAGGCTGCAGAAGCAGACAAAGAAATCAACACGGAATATCAATTAAAGGCCGCTTTTATATATAATTTCATGAAATTTGTGGAGTGGCCCGAATCCATTTCCAATCCAGAAAAAAATATTTCGGAAAAGAAGAAAGAGCCCGTTGTTCTTGGTGTGCTGGGCGAGAATTATCTCAAAGAGTACCTGAATTCTCTTTCCGGAAAAACCATCAAAGACAGGCCGATAAAAATAGTAATCATTGAAGGATTTGACGCTTACAAAAAGAAAAACAGCGATGCGGTGGTCCAGAATTATCTGGCTGAGAATCGAAAAAGCATCGAGGCCTGCCATCTGCTGCTGATCAGTCCTTCAGAAAAGGAGCAGCTTGCAGATATTTTAAAGTTTACTGAAAAATTACCAATCCTGACAGTCAGCGATATCAGTCATTTCGCCGGGGCCGGCGGAGTTATTGAATTCGTGACTGAAAATAACAAGATACGCTTTGATGTCAACACGGTGTCTGCCGAAGCAAAAAAACTGAAAATCAGCTCTCAGCTGCTTCAGCTTGCACGGAAAGTATATAAAAAAGAAAATCCCAAGTAAGGCCTCTGAGTGTGAGTAAGGTGCATAGCCGGAAGACTACAAATGAAATGGATTAACGACCTGACAATTCGCCGCAAACTGCTTGCTGTGCTGATGAGCATCTGTCTGATTGTTCTGCTGCTGTCGGGGGGAGCCATGATTGCATGGAATCAATATGCCTTCCGGCAGAACATGATTAAAGATATGGTAATGCAGACTCAGATTGCTGCGGACAATTGCAGGGCAGCAGTTGCGTTTGAAGACACACAAATTGCGGCCGGTCTGCTGGAATCTTTTCAGGTGCGACCCTCTGTCATTTCCGTGGTCATTAACACTCCTGCACGCCCTGAATTTGCACGGTATGTTCGTAAAAACACCCGGGTCGTTACTCATGAACATTCCGCCGTGGAAGGCTGGTCATTTGATAGTGATGAACTGGTCGTCCGGAAAAATATTGTTCTGGACGGAGACGTCATTGGTCACATGGTGTTATGTTCTGATTTACAGCCTCTGAAGGCAAATCTGCGAAGAAACACCATAATCGTCATCGGCGTTATTGGTATTGGATTAATTATTGGTTATTTGTTGTCCAGCCGGCTTCAGCGCCTGATATCTCTGCCGATTCTGGCCCTGACTGAGATTGCCAAAGAGGTGACTTATCGGAAAGATTACTCCGTTCGAGCCGTCAAATATTACAATGATGAAGTGGGTGTTCTGATCGATACCTTCAATCAGATGCTGGGCCAGATACAAAAAGAAATGACGGATCGCATGCAGGCTGAAGCAGAATTGCGCAAACATCGAGACCACCTTGAGGAAATGATCAGTGAACGCACGAGCGAATTGAAACTATCCAACCAGCGATTAAAAGTGTCGGTGGAACGAGCAAATCTGATGGCCAAACAGGCAACCCAGGCCAACAAGGCAAAAAGTGAATTTCTTGCCAATATGAGTCATGAAATCAGGACTCCGATGAACGCTATTCTGGGTTTTGGTGAATTGCTCAGAGACGAACCCTTGTCGGATGATCAGAAAAGTTATGTGGATACCATCCTGTCCAGCGGCAAGAATCTGCTGCAGATTATCAATGACATTCTGGATTTTTCAAAAATTGAAGCCGGTAAACTCAGCACGGAAAAAGTTGATTTTTCATTGATTCAGATGCTCGAAGAACTGGAATCGCTGTTTCGGCCGATGTGTACGCGAAAGAACCTTGATTTTGATGTCTTGTGCTGCAGTGAATTGCCGGACATCATGCGAACGGACCCGGTGCGTCTGAGACAGTGCCTGGTCAATCTGATTAACAATGCCATCAAATTTACAGAACAAGGCCATGTCTATCTGAATGTCGGTATGGAGACCATTAACCAGGCTCCGTATATTCGTTTTGATATTGAAGATACCGGCATTGGAATTCCCAAAGAGAAACAACTGCTGGTGTTTGAGGCATTTACTCAGGCCGATGGCAGCCATACCCGCAAATTTGGAGGCACCGGCCTTGGTCTGACGATTACCAGGCAGCTTGTGGAACTGCTTGGCGGGCGGATTTCACTTCGCAGCGATGAAGGACGAGGTACCATCTTTACCATTCAAATGCCCCTGGGGACTGAAGCAGACGGCCAGTCCACAACATTCCGCCACAGCGCACTTGAAACATTACAGTCCGAAAGCAGTAATCCTCTCATTCCAATCAAAGGGAACATCCTGGTTGCGGAAGATGCCCGGGCCAACCAGACGCTGATCCGGATTATGCTGCAGAAAATGGGACTTGAGGTTACCATTGTTGAAGATGGTCAGCAGGCCGTGGAAAAAATCAGTAATGGCCGGTATGATCTGATTTTGATGGATATGCAAATGCCTGTGTTGAATGGCTACGATGCGACTCGCCAAATCAAGGCCATGGGCATTCAAATCCCGGTTATTGCTCTGACTGCGCACGCCATGAAAGGTGATGAGGAAAAATGCCGCCAGGCAGGCTGCGATGATTACCTCACCAAACCCATCGACCGGACTAGGCTGGAAAAGGTTCTGCGGAACTATTTATGCCCTGTATCCAGCGCCAGTGTGACCTGATCTGTTTGAATCAGGGGTGCCCGAAAACCATGGTCTGAACCTCAATCCCCTCGATGGCGTTTAATTTATCAGCCAACTCCTGTGCAGTAGGCAGATTATCTGTCATTTCAAGAATCAAAAGTCCATTGGGTGAACAAAAGCCCTTATCCGCTTCGTGCAGACCCAGACGGGTGCGGATACTGCATCCGTATTCGGTCAGGATTTCCTGAACAGGGCGGACATGGTGGACTCTGTCGGTGATATGTACCCCTAAGATGATATGTTCTTTGAGCGGCATTGTCTATCCTTTCTGTAAGCTATTGCTGTTCTTCGATTGAGGAAAAATCGATCTTGTCCCAGTCGAAATGACTATTCCGGGCTTCCTGCAGGGTTTGACGGGCACGTTCGAGGTCGCTTTCACGTACCAGTATTTTAATCCCGCCGGCCGAAAGTGTGTAATAAAGACCGGCGATGGGCATGTTTTCATCACCAACAAAGCATTGAATCCCTGCATTTTCGAGGTCGATTTTCGCGAGATGTGCGTTTTCCGGGGTATCGAATTGAGCGGCGGTTACCAGTTTTTCATCCATAATAAATCCTTTCGCTGTTTATTCCAGGAATAATTCACCAAGCTCGCCTATCCGTTTTTTATACGTTGGTGTTTTTTGCTGATGCAATTGTACCTCAGTACACCCCTTCATGACAAGAGCTAAAAACAGTTTTGTCATATTCAGATAGTCATTTACTGAAATAAATTCAGAGGCAATTACACCTTTTTGGAAATCCCGGTTATGATAATTGCCAAGCGGTATGCATAAAGCGCCGGCCGTATATCCAAATAGTGTAAAAATCGATGCTTCGCATGTGCCGGCATCCATTAATTTCCGCTGATATTGGAAGGTTTTATCCTGTTTTTGAATATTTGCTGCGGTCGAAACCATCCATTGGGTCACGGCGGGACTAAAAATACGGCTTCGGTCGCCAACCCGGATTACGACTCCTTTACCAATAGGGGCTGTCGGCAGGGCGGAACTGGTCTCGATGGAAATTATGATTGTGTCTTTGGATAACGATTTATGCTTGCAGACATATTTAGCTCCATGCAAGCCGGCTTCTTCGGCAACTGTGAACAAGCCTGAGACTTTGCGACGAATTTTCCTGCGATGCAGTTGGTCAAAAAGGCAGAGAATAGCTGCGCACCCAATCAGATCATCACAAGCCCGGCTGCACAATCGACCGTCTCGAATCTGGCAGGCGGGCAAATCCCACATCGCCGAATCTCCTTTTTGGGCGAGACCATTCAACGCAAGCCATACCCGTTTCTGCTTATTTTTGTCATCAAATTGAACTTTGGTAATCCTGCCTGGAACACTGCCGGTTGATGTAAATACCCTAATCTTGGTGCCCTTTTGAAAATAAGACTTTTCGACGCCCCCGTAAAAGAGGGCGGTTGTCTTATTTCGGATAGAATCTTTTTCGATAATAAAGCCGGGATGGTCCTGGTGGGCGACAAACGTAAGGGGCGTATTTGAATATTTCGCACCATAGACGGCAAGAATATTTCCCATTTTATCGACAGTTGTTTGGATGCCTCGGTCTGTGCAAAATTGCAGGATGGCTTCGCGAACAATGGATTCCCGATAAGGGGCTGTTGGATTCTGGAGAAAAGCGTTTGTAATAGATATTGTCTGCGATTTCATATTATTTGATTTGAGAGGTTTTATAGCGATATTCGTACATGAGTTTCCCGACTTCTTTGACAGCGGCGATTGTTTCCGGATAGGGGGTGTCACAAATATCCACAAGGCCGATCTGGTAGTTTTCGCCGTCTCCCCGGCCAGTAGTTGCCTGATCACGGAATTGAAACCAATGTGTGCCTGTAATATAGGGATTTCGTAATGCCCCCAGAACATATTCTTTATATTTTTGGGCCCGGTCTTGCTGGTTATCGGTTTCTTTAAGGCCGGTGTGGAACATTCCCCTGTCCAGGGCACCAAAATGGAATTCCCCGATAATCACCGGCATGTCAATTTCCTCGGGCAGGCTGAGGTCTGCGACGGTATATTCGTATCGATTAAAGGATATTACATCGCAGTATTTGGCAGCGGCACGAACAGCCGATTCATTTGCCCAGGCGAATCTGCATCCGAGGTAAAGCTGATTCGGGGCGGCGGCTTTCAACTCGCTGCTGATCAGTTCAAAATACTTTTCTGCCAGAACAGAATAGAACGCTTTCAGGTCGGCCAGGGACTTGTTCTTATCCGGCTGTTTTTGTGAGTCAATTACATCCTGCCAGGATGCATAGGTGCTGGTCCATGCCGAATTCAGTTTTTCTATGGTTTCATATTTCTTTTTGAGCCATTCTACGAATGCGATTTTTGCTGGCTGGTCGGCAGGGCTGGCCAGGGCTGCGATTGCAAGGGATGTGTCATCTCCCCAGGAAAGTTCGTTGTCCACAAAAAAACCGATACACCAGGGATCGCCTATAGATTTTCCTTTCTCTCGTTCTATCGCAGCCTTCAGGCTGGATTTGAATGAGGCATCGAGTGGGTCGGGGAACTTGCCCCAGTATCCTTCGGAACCTTCGATGGAGCGTGCCTGGACTCCGAAGGTTGCGGTGTAAGGTGTTCTGCGCAAACGATAAATACTGGATTCCGACCAGTTGCCGATGGTGTTCATCCCCCAGCTTTTGAGACGCTGATGGCATAGTTCAGCATGGATGGAATACCAGTCTTTACCGTATTTTCGCAGGAGATTGGTGCCGGCAAAGTTAAAGGTTTCATACTCACCCTTGTCTTTATAATAGCCCACCGGTGCCCATGAGCCGCGTCCCCAGAAAGCCTTCCATTCCGCATCTTCGCGGGGCAGCCATTGAAAATACGATTCACGGAGCGTGACCGGGGTTTCCGAATGCGTGCCGACACAGTCCACACCATGCGACCAGAATAAATTTCCATCCGGATCTACCAGCCACCAGTTTGGTCCAACCTTTTCCACGCGGAAAAAACCCATCGCTTTCAGTCTGGGACCTTTAGACCACCCCCCCCAGGAGTTTCGGTCCTCGCCGCCGGGATGGCCGGCTATCGCAGCTTTTTCTGCATCTTTAGAAGCAATCAGGTCTTGTTCGGCGTGAATCTTTCCAGGCCAGTCTGCATGGATAAACTGGCCGAATGAATCGATAAAAGGCATAAAGGCATCTGCATTTAATACATTTACCGCGCCTTCTGCGCGAAGATTGCTGATCTCAAACTGATAATCCTGAGTGGGTCGGGCAAGAAAAAATATAAGCTGGTTTATCTGCTTGGTGTCAAGCGGTGAAGGCTGAGGATACCCCCGCATGCCAACCAGCTCAAGAGGTTTATCAAACGTCCACGGTGCAGTGTATAACTGGACAGAAATGGATTGCTGCCGCCCTGTGGGGATTGTGATCGATTGGGTGATGCAATTTCTGATGCCGTCGGCTCCGGGATTATCAACCCGCAGATGGATTGTCAGGGGAACTGGAGATACATTGCGAACCTCTGCACGGATTCGCTGGTAGCCCGTGCAGTCCCAGACTTTTTCCGGGCACCGCACGGTCACACCGGGCCAATCCTGCTTGTGGGCGGTCTGAACGGCCAGCTTGTTTGCGGATAATTCCAGTCGGGCATCCACTGCAATCAGATGTTTTATGTTCTGCGAATTGCCAAAATCAAGCAGTTGCATGTCCTGTTTTGCATGCAATGTAACGGCTGTTCCCGCCAGCAGCAGAATGGATAAGAATGATTTCATGGGACTCCCTTCGCTGATCAAGTCCGGTTATTTATCCAGCATAGAATCTAAAATCTGGGCAGCAATCTGCACGAATTCGGGGCAATGTTCGAAGGCGCCGGGCTGTTTGGATCGTATGATTCCTTCCGGGGTGTTAAAATCAAATCCCAGCAATTCCCGACAAACGAGTGAGCCGGCCTGGTGCTTGAATTCTTCAGTAAACAACTGGACTTTTTGGTAGGTCTCGAATTTGGCTGTTCTATCCTTCGGGTCTGTGGTTCCGAACTGTAATCCCAGAACAAGTACCGCTCCTGTTACGGCACCGCATATATCCCCGGTTCGACCAACACCGCCGCCCAGGCCGGAGGCAATTTTCAGTGCAGTATTTCTGTCTAAATTGAATTTGTCGGCGTAGGCCGCAACAATGGCCTGAGAGCAGGAATATCCCTCGTTAAACAGTTCGACCGCTTGTTTGATCCGTTGTTCCATGGCCTGAATCCTTACACGAATGATCTTTTATTATTATAGCGATATAATACCATCAATGTCGCATATCTGCAATTAATTTCATCTGCAATTTGGTGCTGGGAAATAAAAAAAGGCCCGCAGAATTCTGCAGGCCTTTGTGAATGAACGAAGCTGAAAGGGTGCCAGAGAGTTTATTTCTTTCGAACGATGCCAAATAAAAATGCTGCACCGCCGCCACACAACAGTAATGTACACGGTTCCGGAACGGCCACGAAAGAAATGGACGCCTCGAACAGCATATCACTATTGTCGTATCCTGTTCCGGTCAGATCAAAATCATCCTGTGTCAATGCACCCTGATTCGTCAATTCTTCCATACTGACAGTGGTTATCGCAAACGTTGACGATATCAGGGTTAATGCGAGAATCATAAGCATCATTTTTTTCATTTTAATCTCCAACGGAACAGTTTTTGATAAAATGAGTCACCTATTATAATCGGTACATTATTCAAAGTTCGGATTGTTGTCCGGCTCTGTATTCGGATTGCTCGGCCCCCGCAATTGCTCGACCTGTTTTCGGAGCTCGGTGTTTTCCCGGCGGGTTGCTTCCAGATCAAAAATCAGGTATTTCACGCCCACCCGAAGATAATCCAGCGAATTCTGCAGGGTGCTGATCTTGTCCTGAAGCATCTTATAGCCCTCGGTGCTGCGGCGGGCCAGAAACATGATTTTTTCCCGCTGAGGGACAGGAATATCACCCGCGGCATTCAGCAATTCCGTCAATTTATCTTCATAATTCGATTGGTTCATCATACACCCCCAAAGTTAAGCGATAACTTCCGAAGCCAGACAACCGCTGTCACAGGCCTGAACAATACTTCTATACCCCCAGAAGATTGAACATTTAATACAAGGCTGATTATAACAAATCTTTGGTTTTTATGCAAATGACATCCCCGGAATGCCAGGGGGCACGATGAGGTTTAAGCATCTGTTATGCATCAATCCAATTTTTTATCGGTACCTGGGATAAGAATTATTTATTTTTCATGATTTCACGCAGGCTTCGGAGTGTTATTTTAATATGGCATATATAGGCTGGGTATATCGTATATAGGGCGGGATATTTTCAAAAATAATTAGTATAAACAAAATTGTATATTTATGAAAATATGTTACAATTTTGTTGTCATAGTGTATATCGCAAAACAGGTAAATAATAAAGGTTTGATATATGGCCAATAAGCTTGACCGGGAAGTGGACTTGCTGGCGGATGTAGCCAAGGCATTTGCAATGTCACTCAATCTGGAAGCAACGCTTGAATCCATTCTGAAATCCATGGATTCATTCCTGAAACTTGAACGCGGACTGATTACTCTGCTGGACCCGCTCAGCGAGATGATCGATATCAAGGTGGCTCATGGCATTGATGAAGAGTCCAAAAAGAATGTCACCTATCGTGTCGGAGAAGGGATTACCGGGCTGGTGGTGCAGACGGGCAAGGAGGTAGTCGTGCCGGATATCCGGCTGGATCCCCGTTTTCTGGCCAAAACCGGCCAGCGGAAGATTCCCAAAGGGCAAAAGATATGCTTTATTTGCGTCCCGATCAAGCTGGAAGGGATTACCATTGGGGCGATCAGTGTCGACAAAAAGGTCAAAACGGGGGAAGATTTTGATTCCCATGTGCGATTGCTGGAAGTCATTGCCACCCTCATTGCCCAGGCCGTCAAGCTGAACAAAACGATCGAGTCCAATAAAAAAGAATTGCTCAGTGAAAACGAACGGCTGCTGCGTGAATTAAAGACCAAATTCAAGGTCCAGAATATGGTCGGGACCAGTAATGCCATTCAGGAAGTGTATCGTTTGATTTTACAGGTGGCCAACAGTAACGCCACCGTTCTGATTCGCGGTGAAAGCGGAACCGGAAAAGACCTTGTGGCACATGCCATCCATTATAACAGTCATCGTTCCGACAAGCCGTTTGTCAAGGTCAATTGCACTGCATTGCCGGATACGCTGCTGGAAAGTGAATTGTTTGGTCATGAAAAAGGGGCGTTCACCGGGGCAACAGAACGAAAGCCGGGGCGGTTTGAACTGGCCAACGGCGGCACTATCTTTCTCGATGAAATCGGAGATTTTTCACTGAACCTTCAGGTCAAGCTCCTGCGGGTGATTCAGTTTAAAGAATTTGAACGTGTTGGCGGTACGGAAACGATTAAATCCAATGTCCGGATTATTGTGGCAACCAACAAAAATCTCGAAGAGAGCATCAAAGAGAAGCTGTTCCGGGAAGACTTGTATTATCGAATCAATGTATTTCCGATATTTATCCCGCCGCTGCGTGACCGCAAAGATGATATCATGCTGATGGCGGATTTCTTTCTTGAGCGTTATGCCCGGGAAAACAGCAAAAGCATTAACCGAATATCCACTCCTGCGATTGAAATGCTGACCAGCTACCACTGGCCCGGCAATGTGCGAGAGCTGGAAAACTGTATTGAACGGGCGGTATTGGTCTGTGACAGCGATGTCATCCGATCCGACCATCTTCCGCCGTCACTGCAAATGGTGCAGAAAACAAGTCAGCCTGATAATCTGTCTCTGCTGGACCGGGTGGAATCGCTGGAGAAAGAATTGATTGTTGATGCGTTAAAAAAAACCGGAGGCTGTCAGCGTGATGCCGCCAGAGAACTTGGAGTTACGGAGCGTATTCTCGGGTATAAAATCAAAAAGTATAACATTCTGCGTAAATAGCAGTTTCATAAATACAATAATGTAATATTGCAAAATAGGGCATACAATTATGTATGTCCTTTTTTATTTTGTAAAATCTTCATTCCTGACTTATGAATCCAATGTTGATTACTAAGATATTCGTAAGTCATTTATATATCGATATATACAATTGTACCCCCAAAGTCGGCTTGCTATTGGCACGTCTGTTGCTATTAGTGCTTGCGTGAGGCGCAACAGGCCTGAGCTTCACGCGCTCGTAACGAAAACAAAACAGAAAAAAGATGATTATGGAGAATGCAATGAGTAAGACAAGAACAGCAAAAGCAATCGCATGTGCACTGGTATGTGTATTAAGCTTGACGGCGTACGCGGAAGAAACATCCGTTCCGGCCGTCTCCGATGAACCCGCACTGGGCGTTGGCGTATCCACAGCATTCATGAGCAAGTATATCTGGCGCGGCCAGCTGCTCAATGATGACTACGTGATGCAGCCTTCCGTGGGACTGACTTACGGGAATTGGTCTGCATCGCTGTGGGGCAATGTCGATATGACCGATTACCATGACAGTGACTGGGAATTTACCGAATACGACTGGACAATCGGGTATGCCGACAAGATTCCAGGAATTGACATTCTTAAATATTCGGTAGGTGCTATTTATTATTACTTTCCGAGTGTAACCGATGACAGTGATACCGTAGAAGTCTATGCCGGCCTGGGCCTGGACATGCCGCTGAGCCCGACATTGACTATGTACCGCGACATCGATGAAGGGGATGGAACCTACGTTGCATTCAGCGTCAGCCATTCGATTGAGAAAATTATGGAATTATCCCCCGATATGCCGGTTGGAATGACCGCATCGGCCAGTATCGGCTGGGGCAGCGAAGGTTATAATAAGTTTTACTGGGGCGGCCTGTCGGACAGTGCCATGCAGGACCTGACTCTGTCGGTTGGTTTCCCGATCCCTATCATGGGGTGGACACTGACTCCAAGCATTAATTATGTAACGCTGCTGGATAGCGATGTGCGTGCAGCAGATACGTATGCAACCTACGGCGGTAACAACGACAGCGATTATGTCTTCACGGGGATAACCCTGTCAACCAGCTTCTAAACATATCATATCTGATCTGAAAGGCATCTACAATGCGACACAATGTAAAATTAAATAAAGGTTTGCTCATCGTGAGTATTTTGCTGTTCATGCTTTGGGCGGGGGCGGCGCTGGCAGATGAGGCCGCTCCAGCTCCCGTGGACCCGGTGACGGAGGCAAAAACCGAATTGCAAACCAATTTGAATATTGTCTGGACCTGTATTGCTGCATTTCTGGTCTTTTTCATGCAGGCCGGATTCGCGATGGTGGAAACCGGATTTACTCGTGCCAAAAATTCCGTCAATATTTTGATGAAGAACCTGATGGACTTTTCCGTCGGCAGCCTTGTGTTTTTTGTTGTTGGTTTTGGACTTATGTTCGGAGCCAATAGCAGCGGTTTCTGCGGCACGAGCCTGTTTGGACTGGCCGGAACGGAACCCGGAGCGGATTGGAACTGGACGTTCCTGATCTTCCAGACCGTCTTTGCTGCAACGGCTGCGACGATTGTTTCCGGCGCGATGGCCGAACGCACCAAATTTATCTCGTATCTAATTTACAGCGCGGTAATATCGCTCATTATTTATCCCATTTTCGGTTCCTGGGCATGGGGTAACCTGTTGCTGACGGATAACAATAGCTGGCTGGCCAAAATGGGCTTTCATGATTTTGCAGGCTCAACCGTGGTGCATTCTATCGGCGGTTGGCTGGCTTTAGCCGGTGCGATCATTCTCGGTCCCCGTATTGGCAAATATGGACCGGATGGAAAACCCAAAGCGATCATGGGACATAATCTGCCGCTGGCAGCGCTGGGTGTGTTTATCCTGTGGTTTGGCTGGTTTGGATTCAATCCCGGCAGCACGACTGCAGGTAATGGATCAATAGGATATATCGCTGTTACGACCAACTTGGCTGCTGCGGCAGGTGCAGTATTGGCATTAATTACCTCTTGGGTTGTGATCAAAAAACCAGATATCTCCATGTCATTGAACGGTGCTTTGGCTGGTCTAGTTGCAATCACGGCTCCCTGCGATGGAGTTTCCCCGATGGGTGCTATTGCCATTGGTTCTGTAGCGGGTATTCTGGTTGTGTTGAGCGTATTGTTCTTTGATTATGTGCTTAAAATTGACGACCCTGTGGGCGCTGTCAGTGTTCATGGAATCAATGGTCTGTGGGGTACGATTTCGTTTGGATTATTTGCCATGGATGGCGGATTGTTCTACGGCGGTGGATTCAAACAACTGGGAGTTCAATTGCTGGGTGCCGGAACAGCGTTTCTCTGGGCATTCGGATTAGGGCTGGTATTGTTTATTCTCCTGAAGAAAACTGTTGGGCTTCGCGTTAATCCGGAAGAAGAACGCAAAGGTCTGGATATCGGCGAACATGGTATGGAAGCCTATAGTGGATTTCAAATTTTCAGTTAACATTTTATCGGAGAACAAACATGAAACTAATTATAGCATATATACAACCCCATAAACTGGAAGAAGTCAAAGCCGCCCTGGCCAAAGCCGAGGTGGGAAAAATGTCGGTCACCAATTCGCTTGGATGCGGGGCCCAGATGGGTTACGAAGAAAGCTACCGCGGTGTCAAATTTGAGGTTA
>CAZKAI010000006.1:53667-58028 GCA_964550565.1 uncultured Pirellulales bacterium | reverse complement strand
GGTTTGGTTTTTCGCGCTTCAGCCATCGTTTTGTTCCTCATAAACGGGATAAAAGTTACAAAAAAAGTTACAATGGCTGTTTTGGCCTGTAAAATGCCAAAAAAATAAGCCTTGCAAGTGTTTAATTTGCAAGGCCTTATGAGAAATCGGAGAAACAGGATTTGAACCTGCGACCTCTGCGTCCCGAACGCAGCGCTCTAGCCAAGCTGAGCTATTCTCCGGGCTGTGAAAGCTGACCACTATACACACTTTTCCCAAAAAAGCAAGCTACAAAACATGAATTGGGTCAACATCATAATAAATCTGCACCGCCGGACGAATGGCCGCCTGAGTACGTAAATCCGCAAAAAGCCGCTGTAAATCCCCCGCCGTGGGTGCCTGAAGGATAATCTGGAGCCTGTGAAACCGCTGAATTCGGCTGATGGTGGCCGGCATTGGCCCGCGAAGTTTGATTTCAAGACCAAGACGCTGGATGGCAGAGTCAAGCCGCTCCTTGAGCACTTTGGAGCCTGTTTCCAGACGCTCGTACACTGTATCTCTGATATGGATTATCCCCATCCTCCAGAATGGCGGCAGACAACACATTTTTCGATGTTCAAGCTCCTCTTTTATAAATCCCTGAAAATCATAGCGGAGCGCATATCGAATTACCGGGGCATCCGGCAGATAGGTCTGCACAATCACCAGCCCCGGTTTGTCACCCCGGCCAGCCCTTCCCGCCACCTGGCTAATCAGTTGAAACGTCCGTTCATTGGCTCGAAAATCCGGCAGTGTCAGGGCCGTATCCGCACTGACAATGCCCACCAGTGTCACATTCGGGAAATGCAGCCCTTTGGCCAGCATCTGGGTGCCGGTAAGGATATCAATCTTGCCCGCTGCAAAATCATCGAGCACACTGTAATAATCCTGCCCGTTCATGGAATCACTGTCCACGCGTTTGATCCGGGCCTGCGGCAGACACGCCAGCAATTCTTCCTCCAGCCGCTGAGATCCCAAGCCAATCATGGTCATCGTATGCTGACATAGCGGGCATTTTTTGGGGACCATCGTCTTGGACAAACAATAATGGCATATCGCATAGCCGCCCTGAATATGCGTTCCAACAGCGGTATCTTCGGTCTTTTCAAGATTGGCACGCTTGTGAAACGTCAGCGTCACATCGCAATTCATGCAGTGCAGGGTATGATGACAGCTCGGGCAATAGACAAAATTGCTGTATCCCCGACGGTTCAGCAGCAAAATCGCCTGCTGGCCTTTGTCGAGCGTCTTTTCAAGCTGCTCGATGAGCATGGGACTCAGGATGTGCGGGCCTTTCTGGCCGGTTCCCTGAAAAGCCAGAGTCATATCCACCAGCTTCATCTCGGGCATCGGCATCCCGGTCACACGTTCGGGCAGTTCCATCAGGGTGTAAAACGGCTTTGTCCGGCAATTGGATAAGGTTTCAAGCGAAGGTGTCGCTGAACCCAGCAGACAATGCGCACTGGCTAGATGAGCCCGCTTGATCGCCACATCGCGTCCATGATAGCGCGGCACGGTATCCTGCTTGTAGCCCGGCTCGTGCTCTTCATCGACCACAATCAGACCGACCTTCGACAACGGCGAAAAAATCGCCGACCGCGCCCCGATAACCACATCGGCATCGCCGGATTTAATCATCTGCCACTGGGCGTTACGCTGCGAATTATTCAGGCCGGAGTGCAGAACGGCCACTTTTTCAAATCGCTGCCGAAAACGCTCCACCATCTGAGCAGTCAATGCAATTTCAGGCAGCAGCACAATTGCCTGTTTGCCCTGCTGCAGACAGACCTCAATGGCGCGAATATACACCTCCGTCTTGCCGCTGTCGGTTACACCATGCAGCAGCGTCACGCCAAACGTGTTCGACTGAAGCTGGGCGGTCAAATGATGAACCGCGGCCTGCTGGCCTGCATTGAGAATCACGGATTTGCCGCCCAGCGTCAGAGCCTGGGGAATTGCCGGCAGCGCCCCAATCACCCGACGCGCTGCGACACAGACAAGACCGTTGCGAATAAGCTGCTTGAGCGGGACCGGCCCGCATTGTCCCTGACGCAGAAGGGATTTTTTTTCTACCCCGTGCGATTCATCAAATGCCTCCAGCGTTTGCAGAATATCGAGAATCACACGCTGCTTTTTGCTTTTGATATCGGCGCCGGCCTGCCCGGCTTCCGCGGACAAATAGATAAATTGCTCGGTCTTTGCCCCGGCATCTTTTTTGACCGCCGCCGGAATAATCGAGGCCAGAACCTGCCCCAGCGGGCAAACATAATACTCGGCAATCCAGCGGGCCAGCGACATCAACTGGCTATCCAATAACGGTGCGGCATCCAGAATTTTCCGCACCTCCTTCAGACGAAACTGCTTAGCCTTGCAGATTTCTTCGGCATCGGTCAGCACACGCAGTACAAAGGCCGGAATCAGTTTGTTATTCTTGCCAAAGGGGACCTCAACCCGCTGCCCTTCTATAACAGTCCCCAAGTTTTCCGGCAGCAGATAATCGAATTCACTGTCGGCTCCCGTATCCACAGCCACACGGATCACAAGACCCGGCGGTAATTCCGGCCGATCCATCTCCTCGAACAAACTTTTTGTGGCATTTTTTTTCATTAGTACCCAACGATCCGAGATTACAGCACGATGCGATGCTATGCCGAAATCACGCTTGACAAAACCCTGTTTTTCATTTAATTGATATATTTAGAATGAAAAAAGTCGCCAATATCCCGTGATTTGAAACCATATTTCATGGATTTATTTGCGGCAATTTCATATCTGAAAGTATAATATCCGGAATTCGGAGTCAACGCAACAAGAAGGATATGGAGTTTCAGCGAGTCGTTAATGCCCTTACTCATTTTTGACAAGAGGTTTTATCTTATTCTGCTGGCGGCAGTTGTCCCGGCCATCACAGGATGCAGGACATCCCCTAAACTCAGCCAGCGTGTGGGGGCGTTTTTCGGCTGCCCGCTCGGGATGGATTTTCCGGAGCCTGATGAATTAGGGAACCATCAATACAACAGCGGCTGGTCGGAAAAAAACGGCATGGTCTATACCTGTCGCGGCGGCTTCATCGACATCGCTCACCTGCGGGAATCAGCGGATCGGACCCGCTATCTCCGCGAAATTGCACAACACCATTTAATTGAAAGCCAGCCGGGTTTCTCATTCCAAATCATCGAGCCTTCCATTTATACCATTACTATCCACTATCCGGAACACTGGGCAAGCCTCAGTCCGGAGCAGCAAAAAGCCATTGCCGACTCAGTATCCATCCGGCTGGGTCAGTATCTGGCGCATACCAGCACCGTCTGGCACGAGATCGTCACCTGGTTCGGTTTTGCCTCAGTTGCCTTTCTGCCGGAACACCCCTCCTCGTTTTCATGGGAAGACACCTATTCGGACCTGCTGGGAACACGACTTGCCGCCCAGGCCATGGAGGACTCCCAACATGACTTTGACACTGCATTGACGGCACTGATTAATCGCCAGATGCAGGAGTTGTGTATTCAGTCGGCAGCCGTGGCGGAACTGGCCGAACATACCGTCAAAGAAAAATGGTTTCACAATGATTTCTATTTTCTCATTCGGATGAACAAAAGGAATTTCGATACCGGCGATGATGATGGGCTTATCACCCCATGGCTGATTCCCGGCATCTGTACCGAGACCGAACCGCTGTCGTATCCGGTGCCGGATCTGAATTTTGCATCCCAATGGGGCTTCACATTTGAGCTGGAAATGAAACCCTCCGAAAAAGAACGCATTCCCATCCTGGCGATCATCTATCCGGACGGAACCGGAACCCATCTGGAACCGGAAAATGATTTCCCGGCAATCCTGCAGTACATCGAAGACCAGGCCAGGGAAAAATATGGCCCCGAGGTTGATGTGCCCCGGTTATAAAACGCAGCTATTCGGAATAAATTCCTTCGTCACGGCGCCGCTGGGCGGTCTTGTTGATGACCGTATCTTCCAAGTAATCCATCCCGATTTTGGACACCAGCGCCCGGATGTAATCCCGATGCGGGCACGGCGGAGCATGATAATTGTCTTTGGTGATGCAGGAGGAAAGCTGGACGATGATTTTGTCCTTTTCGATGTTTTCCTTTTTCTTGATTGTACGCTTCAGCAGCGTCAGTTTGCGATGCAGCCCCCTGCCGCAGCATCCGCCGCAGGTCAGATGAATCACACGGTACAATTTATCTTTGGGATACGCAGCAAATCCACCCGTCCGCTCATGCCAGGTCTTTTCGCATAAATACCCCGGGCAGCGCTGTTTGACAATCTCACACTGGACAATCACCAGGTACTCTTTGGAAGCAAGGTCGATCATTTGGCTCCTG
>CAZKAI010000006.1:0-53567 GCA_964550565.1 uncultured Pirellulales bacterium | reverse complement strand
ACACTGGACAATCACCAGGTACTCTTTGGAAGCAAGGTCGATCATTTGGCTCCTGGCTGGGGCTGGCTTGCAGCAGGCCGGGCCGCCTGCGAGGGCAGAATCACTTTGTCAATCTTGAAACACCCGAGGGTATTGACCATCGAGAAAAAGTCAATCGGTTCGCCGTTGCCGTAGGCCAGGGCAATATGCCCGGCTGAAAAACCATTGGGCGCCCGCGTCGGATCCAGCGGAATCCATTTATCACCGATATAGGCCTCAGCCCACATGTGGCCGCCGAAAACATTCTTTTTATCGCCAAGGGCTTCGACATAGATCACCCCGCAGACCACCCGGGCGGGAATCCCCGCCGCACGGCACATCGCCGCGGCAAGAATGGCATGTTCCGAACAATCGCCCTGACGTGTCTGGGCGACCTCAGCAGCCGAGGCATAGCCCACCGACAGGTCTTTTTTGGTGATGTAGCCCTTCACAAAATTTTCAATCTGAGAAACCGCCTTGGCCGTATCATCCGTACTGGTCACGGCATACTTGACCAGGTCCAGAATTTTTGTATCTTTGGACTGCAGATATTCAGCCGGATCCATGAATTTCTTAATCGCAGCGTCTTTGCCATCGTATGGATACTTGATTCCATCCTGGGGCTTGACGGGCTGAATTGTAAGCTGGAAACGCCCGGGGGCAATCTCTTTGACTGTCTGAGTGCTGGTCGTGGGCAGAATCAGAGGTTTGTCCGTAGTGGCCGTCAGTTCATAGACAATCGGCCCGGCCAAATCCCTGGCAGTCATCGCCGTCGGACTGACGACACACAGCTTATCCAGAAAATCCACCACACTATCCTGACTCATCGCAAATTCTTTGTCACAGGCAATCAGCTCAAGCTGCATCCCCATCATCGGCACAATGCTTTTGAGAGCCTTCATATTATCATCCACATAACTGGTCACCGTGAGCGCCTGTCCGCTGACTTGCATGCTGACTTTGACTTCGGTCAGTTCCAGCATTCTCCCGAATAAATCCACACTGGCCTTGTTACCTACTTCAATTTGCGCCGGCAATGCCTGGTCCATGTCCGGCCGGAACATCAGGGTTTCATATTTCAAGCCCGGCTTCAGTCCCATTTTCATCTGCAGCAGACGCAATCCTTCGGCCATCAGAGATCCTCGAGGGTAAGCAATCACCTTCTGCTCGGTGGAGGGGCCGTTTTGAATCGTCATCCGGACCTTGCCGGAATTGATGGTACCTTTTCGCCTTTGCTCCATACCGCTGATACTCTGTACAATCTCAAAGGCCACAGGCTTGCCGGCAGTGTTTTCCACGCTGGTCTCCGTGCCGGTAAACTGGATCGCCGCCGGCCCTCTGCCAATCAGAAGATTCATCTGTTCAATGGTCGTGACGCGAGATGCCTCGACCCGGCGGGTATGAACCGCATGCCCGATCTTTTTGCCGTCCATCAGAATCGCCATGTAATCGACTTCTTCGGTCGCAGCCATTAAAAAAGAACCGCTTGCCAGGCTTGCCAACAATACTAAGACAGATAAGCTCCTGTTCATCCGGATATCCTTTCCTATTTTCTCAGGTTTTACGATTCAAAACGCCGAAAATAATTCTATTAGCGTTGAAAACAAACTATTTTGGGCCATTATACAGAGATATGGCGTATGGGGCAAACGAAAGTCGCTCCCTGTAGATATAGACTATGCAATTGCCCAATTATTTCACGAATAATAACCTTTTAAGGACAAAAGATTAAGATGACATTTACGCAGCTTTTGGCTCTGGTGACTGGTTCAGGACAGCGGATTCAAGTTTGTTCGGATTCCCGCTATGTTATGCCCGGAGATGTATTCGTGGCCGTTCCGGGAACCCATGTGGACGGACATACCTTTGTTGCCCAGGCGATTCAAAATGGGGCAGAATATATCGTCTGCCAGAAAAACGTGGATTGCAAACAGGCCAAAGTCATTCTGGTAACCGACAGTGCCTATGCTTTGGGCCTGCTGGCTCAGGCAGCCCAGGGAGATCCCAATGCAAAACTCACAAACTTAGCTGTGACAGGCACTAACGGCAAAACCACGACCAGTTTTCTGGTCCGCTCGGTCGTCGAACAGGCGGGTTTTAAATCAGGACTTATCGGCACCATAATCACCTCGACCGGCCGGCATTCCGCCGAATCCGCAATGACCACCCCGGACCCCATCACCATCGCCCGAGCCGCCAGAGACATGGTGGACGATGGCGCAAAGTATATGATTATTGAAGCCAGCAGTCATGCTCTGGATCAGAAACGACTGGCCGGGATTAATTTTACCGCTGCGGCGTTCACCAATCTCACCGGAGATCATCTGGATTACCACAAGACGATGGACCATTATCTGGCCGCCAAAACTAAACTTTTCACAGATTTGCCGACCCATGCCATCGCCATTTTAAATGCTCAATCCGAATATTCGCAAAAAATAGCCGAGAAATGTCGCGTTCGCACTTTGTGGTATTCAGTACAGCAACCCGCCGATATTTATGCTGAAATCGAATCGATGAACACCGCGGGCAGTGAATTCTCGATCGTCTTCAACAACTATAAAGAGAAAGTTTTTACTCCCCTGCCCGGCCAGCATAACATCAGTAATCACCTTGCCGCCGCTGGGCTTTGTCTGGCTGCGGGTTTTGATTTGGGAACCATCGCAAAGGGATTGTCAGCACTGAAAAACGTCCCCGGACGACTGGAACCGGTGCAAAACAAATCCGCACAAAAAGCTGGCATCAGCGTTTTTGTCGATTATGCGCATACCGACGACGCCTTATTGAACGTTTTAAACACCCTTAAGCCATTGTGTAAAAAGAAGTTAATAACCGTCTTCGGCTGCGGCGGCGACCGCGACACAACCAAACGCCCTCGCATGGCAGCAGTGGCTGAAAAACTCAGCGACCTGGTGATAGTCACCAGTGATAATCCGCGAACCGAAGATCCTAATCAGATTATTCAGGATATTCTGGTTGGTTTTTCAAGCCAATCCAGAAACAAAGTTTTAGTGGAACCCGACCGGAAAAAAGCAATAGGACTTGCTATTTCCAGCGCCAAACGCGAAGATATAATTTTAATCGCCGGAAAAGGCCACGAAACGTATCAAATTATCGGGACAACCAAAAGCCATTTCAGCGACCAGGAAACGGCAGAGGAATTAATGAATCTGATATTGTAAATCCGGAAGGGACTGTTATGAACATACAAAGACGACAATTCATCCAGGGTGGTCTGGCCATGGCCGGGGGCCTGATGCTGGGTTGCTCCAAGTCCAATGCAAGCACACAAAGCAGCACATTTGATCCGTACGAGGTAGTCAAGCTGGGCAAGACCGGCCTGAAATTCAGCCGGGTGGGTCTGGGTACCGGTATGCGAGGATTCAATCGCCAGTCCAATCAGACACGGCTGGGTAAAGAAGAATTCGAGAAGCTGATTCGCACCAGTTATGAACGCGGCGTGCGGTGGTATGATATGGCCGACCTGTACGGCAGTCATCCCTATGTGGTGCCTGCATTAAAAGGCATCAAACGCGAGAAATATTCTCTTGTGACCAAAATCTGGTTTATGCCCAATGGCATTCCGGAAACTGAACGCCCGGACGCCGATGTGGTGGTTGAGCGGTTTTTAAAGGAAATTCAAACCGATTATATCGATTTACTGCTGATTCACTGCATGACCGACAAGGCCTGGACCACCAAATTTGAAAAGCAGATGAACATTATGGCAGGTCTCAAGAAAAAAGGCCTCATCCGTACCCACGGGGTGTCGTGTCATTCACTGGATGCCCTGAAACTGGCCGCCGCTGAACCGTGGGTCGATTCCATTCATACGCGGATCAATCCCTACGGCCAGTCCATGGATGATACGCCGGATAAAGTCCTGCCCGTCCTTCAATTAGCCCACCAGAACGGCAAAGGCGTCGTCGGGATGAAGATCATGGGCGAAGGCAAATTCCGCAACGATGAAGAGAAGAAAAACAAATCCATCGACTTTGTATTCAACCTCGACTGCGTGGATGTGATGACCGTCGGCTTTGAAAGCATCGCGGAAATGGACGATTTCGCAACACGGGTTCGGGCGACGCCCCGCCGCAGTGCCCCGCTGTCGATTCCACAGGAGCAGGCGGTTTAATCCATGATTACCTTTTCATCGCTTCAGATTATTTTGAACGCCCGCAGCGGTTCAGGTCGTGTTGTCGATATCACCATCGATGCTATCAGTACCGATACGCGAACCATTCGTCCCGGGGAGTGCTTTTTTGCCATCTCCGGGCCGAATTTTGACGGACATCATTATGTGGGTCAGGCCTTTGACAAGGGAGCGGCCTGTGCGGTGGTGCAGCGGGACATCGACTTGCCGCAGGCACAAAAAGACCGCCTGCTGATTGTTGACGATACGATTAAAGCCATGGGCCAACTGGCAGCATGGTATCGCAGCCAATTGCCTGCCAAAGTCATCGCCATCACCGGTTCTGCCGGCAAAACCACCACGCGGCATATCACCTATCATGTGTTGAGTAAATTCTTCCGCTGTCATCAGGCGACCAAGAGCTTTAATAATCATATTGGCCTGCCATTGACCATTCTGGCCGCCAAGCCCGAGCATCAAATCCTGCTGCTGGAACTGGGGACCAATCACCCCGGCGAAATCGAATACCTGACACGAATCGCCCGGCCGGATATTGCCCTGGTAACCTGTGCCGCAGCAGCGCACCTGGAAGGTTTCGGATCGGTGGATCACATCATCCGGGAAAAATTATCCATCAGTGAAGGGCTGACGCCGGGCGGACTGTTTATTGTCAACGGGGATCAGCCTGAAATCATCTGCTACACAATGGGCCTCAATCGCCCCTATCTGATGTTTGGTACCGGGACTGCCTGTGATTTCCAGGGTCAGAATCTTAAAACGCAGGGCAACTGGGGGCAATTGATCATCGAAGGACTGCCTGTCAAAGTTCCCATGCCGGGGCGGGCTAATTTGATGAATGTCCTGGCCGCCTGGGCTATCTGCCAAACGGTAGGAATATCGCTATCCGACTTTGCCGATGCCATCAGGGACATCGAGCCGGTTGCAATGCGGATGAATATTGAGACCATAGGCCCAATAAAAGTCATCGTGGACTGCTACAACGCCAATCCGGCTTCGATGGATAATGCCATCGACTGCCTGAGCACCCTGTCTCAGATCCACCATCAGCGGGCAGTCTTCGTGGCCGGGTGTATGGCCGAACTGGGACCGGCATCTGGGCAATTGCACTATGAACTGGGCCAGAAAGCGGCCCGCTGCGGTATTCAATTTCTTGCAGCCGCAGGTCCGTTTGCGTCCGATATTATTGCCGGTGCAACTCATGCCGGCCTCAATCCTGCTCGGTGCAAAACCTTCTTAGACACACAAATCCTGTGTGATAATCTGCATGAGTTTGTCCGGCCTGCCGATATAGTATTAGTCAAGGGTTCCCGCTCGGCGGGAATGGAAAAAGCGGTTGAACAATTAAGGAAACTTTATACCTGAAACTATATCGGCAGGAATTATCACAGGCACGGCTAAGATTCACCCGACCTTTGATGATGCCCGGGTATGATAATAAAGGACGAATGCAGTGCTTTACCATCTTTGTTCTTATCTCAAGGAACTGTTGTACTATATGGGGTTTTATGCCTGGGACGATGTGCTGTTTCGGGCGATTCTGGCCGCCATGACTGCATTTGCCATTGCGGTGCTGATGGCCCCCAAAACCATTCGCTGGCTGATGCGGATGAAAATCGGCGACCGGCCGGAATTTCACCATGCGGCCTTGAATGAATTGATGCGGGAACGCGCCAACACCCCCACCATGGGCGGCATTATTATTCTGACGGCGATCGCGGGAGCTACGATACTCTGGGCAAAACTGAATAACCCGTTTATCCATAAGGCTTTATTTATCTTAATCTGGTTTGGCGGGGTGGGCGGGGCTGACGACTGGCTGAAACTGACCAGCAAAACCCGCCAGCACAGCCGCGACGGCCTGAAACCGTGGGAAAAGCTGGTGTTTCAATTCGGCGGCTCGATGCTGGTTGCGTATTTCCTGTATTCGGATTTCCGAAATATCGAAGACGCTAAGATGCTATGGCTGCCGTTCTATAAATACGGCATTCCGCTGGCCACCTGGATATTTGTCATCATCAGTATTTTGTATATCTCGGCCACCAGTAACGCCGTCAATCTGACCGACGGTATGGACGGTCTGGCCTCCGGGTGCCTGGGTGTCGCTTCGACAACACTGGTCATCCTCTGCTATATTGCCTCGGAAATGATGGGCCGGACCAGCCAGATCAGTTGGGCCAGCTATCTGCTGCTGCCCCATATCCCCCAATCGGGTGAATTGTGCATCTTCTTCGGAGCTCTGACGGGGGCGATTCTGGGCTTTTTATGGTACAATTGCCATCCAGCTTCGGTTTTTATGGGCGACGTCGGCTCTCTGCCATTGGGAGCAGCATTGGGTTATGGAGCGATTGTCACACGCAATGAAATCCTGCTGCTGGTCATCGGGGGCGTGTTTATGATGGAAATGGCCAGCGTCATGATGCAGGTGTGGTATTTCCGCTATACCGGCGGTAAACGCATCTTCCGATGTGCTCCGATTCACCATCATTTTCACCTGGCCGGATGGTCTGAACCGCAGGTGGTCGTCCGATTCTGGCTGATGTCTGTCGCCTTTGCAGTTATTGCGTTGGGAACTCTGAAACTCAGGTAATTCCGAATCCTACAACCCGGTTTTCTCTTGACGTCTGACCAAAGTCACCCCAAGATACTGCCCACATTCTTTACAGGAGAAATGCTATGGAAAAAAAAGTGATCGTATCGCAATCGTCCCCCAAAGCGGTCGGCCCCTATAGTCAGGCCGTCATGGCCAATAATATGTTTTTTGCCTCCGGTCAGCTTGGGCTTGACCCGGCCACCGGGCAAATGGTTTATGGCGGCATCAAAGAGCAGGCCCAGCAGGTCCTGAAAAACATCACCGCCCTGCTGACCGCAGCGGAATTGACCATCCAAAATATCGTACAAGTCCAGATTTTTCTGGCGGATATGGCCGATTTTGCCCAAGTGAACGAAGTCTATAAGACCTATTTCAGCGAACCCTACCCGGCCCGGAGTACCTTTCAGGTGGCCGCGCTGCCTCTCGGTGCCCGCGTCGAAATCCAGGTAGTTGCGATTAAATAAAACATCGGTTTTACCTAATACACGACAGACTTAAGCCTGATATAAAAACTTCAGGCTTATCTTGCATTTTCCAGCCGAAACCAGTATAGTAACTCGCTTTGGAAATATGGTAAGAAACCTAACTTTTTTTGGAGTACACCAAAATGGGTGCGAAAGTTGCGATTGCCGGTGTAACCGGCGCTGTCGGACAGGAATTTTTGAATATCCTTGAACAGCGGAACTTTCCGATGGACAAGCTGGTCTGCTTAGCCAGCGAACGGTCTGTCGGCAAGACCATCACATTCAAGGGTAATACATACAAGGTTGAACTGCTTACGGAAAACAGCTTTAAGGGTATCGACATTGCTCTGTTTTCGGCGGGCGGTCAGCGAAGTAAAGACTTTGCCCCTGCGGCTGCCAAGGCGGGTGCGGTGGTCATCGATAACTCTTCGGCTTTCCGCATGGATCCGGAAGTGCCGCTGATTATCCCGGAAGTGAATCCGGAAATGATTAAAAAACATAAAGGAATTATCGCCAATCCCAATTGCTCGACCATTATTGCCAACGTGCCGATGTGGCCGCTGCATAAAGCCAATCCGATTAAACGGATGGTCGTCAGCACCTATCAGGCTGCCAGCGGCGCCGGACAATCCGCGATGCTTGAGCTGATTGAACAGGCCAAGGAAGTACTGGCCGGCAAACCTGCGACCACCAAAAACCTGAAATACCAGTTGGCTTTCAACCTGTACTGCCACGACTCCAAGATCGGCCCCAACGGGTATAACGAAGAAGAAGTCAAGATGGTCAAAGAAACGCGCAAGATATTCAATTGCCAGAGTATCGCCATCACTGCGACCTGCGTGCGGGTACCGGTCCTGCGGGCACACAGCGAAAGTATCAACCTGGAATTCACCGACCCGATTACGCCCGCACAGGTTAAGGACCTTCTCAGTACTGCTCCCGGCGTCAGCATCATCGATGACTGCGAGAAGAATCGCTTCCCGATGCCAGCCATCGATGCGGCAGGCAACGACGATATCTTTGTCGGACGCATACGTCAGGATGATTCTATTCCGGACAATCGCGGAATCAACCTCTGGGTATCCGGCGACCAGATTCGCAAAGGTGCGGCATTGAATGCCATCCAGATTGCGGAAAAACTATTATAACCTAACAGTTATCAGAATGATTCAAAGGCCGGGCTTGTCCCGGCCTTTTCTTTGTCGGACGATATGGCCATACGCAAAATCAAACTGGTGATTCAATACGATGGTACCTGCTATCACGGGTGGGCGACTCAGCCGGGACTGCCGACGATTCAGGGTACCATTTGCCAGGCCATCGAAAAACTGACCGGCATCATGGTCGATGTGCAGGGATCATCGCGCACGGATGCGGGTGTTCACGCCCTCGGGCAGGTTGCGGCGTTTATTATCGATAGCCCCGTACCAACTGAAAATCTCGTGCGGGCATTAAACAATCTGCTGCCAGACGATATCGCCATTCTTCAGGCGATTGAAGTCCCCGACACCTTTGACCCCATCAGCGATACCCAAAGCAAAATTTATCGTTATACGATTTACACCGGCTCGATTCGACCGGTGCTGCAAATCCGTTATTGCTGGCATCGTCCCGGAGTTCTTGATGTTGCAGCCATGGCCGAGGCTGCCGCAGTACTGGTCGGAACACATGATTTCAAGTCGTTTGCCTCTGCCGGCGATCAGCGACTCAGTTCCGTGCGAACCATCCTGAAATGTGATGTGTGCAGTGGAGGTGAATTCATTTATTTCGATGTACAGGCCGACGGGTTTCTGTACAATATGGTGCGTAATATTGTCGGAACGCTGGTCGAAGTCGGTCGCGGACGATGGGCCGCGGCGGATATTGGGCGAATTCTGGCCGCTCAAAATCGGGTCGAAGCTGGACCTATCGCCCCGGCAAGCGGATTATGTTTAATGGAAATTTTTTATTAAGCGTATGCGAATCGTTCACATTATTACCCGACTGGTTCTGGGCGGTGCACAGGAAAACACCCTGATTACCTGCCGTCTGCTGGCACAGCGCGGCCATGAGGTCACACTCATCACCGGCCCGGCACTGGGGCCGGAGGGGGGACTGTTCAACTGGACCAAAGACGCAGGTTACGAAGTCATTGTGCTGGATTCCATGCGGCGCGCCATCCTGCCGGGCAAGGACATCCTGACCTATCTGCAGCTTAAAAGTCTGTTGCGAAAACTTCAGCCCGATATCATTCATACGCATTCGGCTAAAGCGGGAATCCTAGGCCGCTGGGCAGGACATGCCCTCAAGGGGCAATTTGAGTCGGGCTCGCAAAAACCCTATGTCATTCACACAATTCATGGACTGGCCTTTCATGACTACCAAAGCCGCCTGCTGAATCGTGCCTATATCCTGGCGGAAAAATCCGCCGCCAAATGCACCGACGCTTTTATCACCGTCGCGGATGTCATGACCGAAAAATCGCGTGCCGCCGGCATTAGTGTCGATAAGCCTTATACCACGGCTTACTCAGCGATTGACGAAGATGCTTTCCTGCGAAAACCGGCCGACAACGACATCAAGGCCTTTCGCCGCAAATACGGCATCAGTGATCAGGCCGTGGTGATTATCACCGTTGCACGTCTTGCGGAACTCAAAGGCCATGAGTACATTATCGAATCCGCCAAGCGGCTGGCGGCCCGATGCAAGGACTGCTGCTGGCTGTTCGTCGGTGATGGTGCCTTGACCGAACGCATTAAAAAGCAAATCCGCGTGGCCAGTCTTGGCTATCGCATCAAGCTGACCGGCCTGCTCCAGCCCGAACAGATTCCATTGGCCATTCACGCCTCCGATATTCTGGTGCACTGTTCCCTGCGGGAAGGATTGGCTCGCGTCCTGCCCCAGGCGATGCTGTGTGCCAAACCCGCCGTCAGCTTCGATATTGATGGCGCCAAAGAAGTCGTTAATCCTTCCACCGGCTTTTTGATTAAGCCGCAGGACATTGAGGGACTGGTGAATGCCTGTGCGAAACTGATTGAAGACCCCCAACTGCGGCAGCGTCTTGGTCGAAACGGCCAAAACAGCGTCACCGAAAAATTCGCCCCCCAAACCATGGTCAACACCATCGAAGCCGTGTATCAGCAGCTTATGTCCGGCCAATAAATACCTCTCCGCCGAACATCAGCCATGACTACTTAACAAGCGACACGATGGCATTAACACTCTTGAGAGTCGCTCCCTGATTCTGACGGATGATTTTTTGTCCTGCTGCGGCAATCGCTGCGGCAAAATCAGGATTGGTCAGGCACTTTCGTGTGATGTCATACAGTTGTTCTGCATCCTGCACTTCCAGGGCACCGTTGCCGGCCAGAAGGACCTCCACGGTCTGCTTGAAATTGAAGGTGTGCGGCCCGAACATCGTACATTTACCCAGTGCGGCAGGCTCCATCATATCCGATCCGCCCATCGGACACAGCGTTCGCCCCACAAAGACCAGCGTGGAAAGCCCATAGAATTTCTTGAGATCCCCCATCGTATCGCCCAGAATAATCACAGGTTTGATGTCGGCTGTGCCATTGTGTTCTTTGAGCCGGCTGTAACGAATGAAGGTAAACCCGGATTGATCGATCAGGTCGGCCACTTCATTAAACCGTTCGGGCTTACGGGGAACAATCGCCAGCCGCAAATCCTCAAACGGAGCCTCTTTCTTGAGCCGGCTGAAAACCTCCAGGGCAATCTGTTCTTCCCCCGGCCCGGTCCCGCCCAGCGTCCATAGCCGATCCGCTCCAAGGCGAATCTGCTCGGCCAGTCTGTCAGCCCCGGCCACGACGCCGTCAGTCTGGGCAGTGTCATATTTGAGCGAACTGGTGACGATTACCCGTTCCGGATTGCACCCAAGGGCGATAAATCGTGTGGCATATTCCTGGGTCTGGGCCAGCACAAGGGACACTTTGCGGAACATCGGGACAATCAGCTTGCGGATTTTTAGATATTTCGGAAAGCTTTTATCGCTTATTCGGCCATTGACTACAACAACCGGAACCTTGCGCTGCTGGGCCAGAGAGGCCAGATTGGGCCAGACTTCCAGCTCCATCAGGAGAATAATATCCGGATGGAGATTATCGAAAGCCTTTTTCATAATCCACGACAAATCGAACGGAAAATAAAAGACCGAATGCTGCTTATCGTACAGGGTACATGCGCGGACAAGCCCTGTGTCGGTCGTGGCACTGATGACAATTTCATAATCCGGCAAAGCGGCTTTCAGGCCGTCAATCAGCGTTCGGGTGGCATTGACTTCACCGACGCTGACGGCATGAATCCAGATGCATTTTTTGTCCGGACTTTTGCGCGAAATCTTGCCCAGACGCTGAGCCCAACCGCAACGATAACGCTTCTGGGCTATCATACGATAAATAATCACCGGGCTATACAAAATAAGCCCGATAAAATATGCAATATTAATTAAGAAACTGACCATGTAATGTTCATTCCTTAAAATTCGATTTAATCAAGGCATTATCATACCTGTCTGCACAAGTTTTGTAAAAGCAAAACTATACCCGGAAAACGCAAGAATGAAAGACAAATAATCACCGGGAAATCCCTTGTTTGTCCGCTACTTCTTTGCACAATCAAATTGTCATCTGCAATTAAAGACACATTGTATCGAATAATAAATGTGAATAAAAGGGCTTTTATTCTGCGATGCTTTTTAGTACAATTGTTTCTTCTTATAGGTACATAATGGCTTTGTATTATCGCCATTTAGAAAACAGGAATGACCAGCATCGGAGGTAAGTCCATTGAGTCATTTATTGAGTGGAAATCAGGCCATCGCCCGCGGCGCTTATGAAGCGGGAGTAACCGTGGCCACGGGGTATCCGGGAACCCCTTCAACAGAAATTCTCGAAAATACCGTACAGTACAAATCGGATATTTATTGCGAGTGGTCGCCCAATGAAAAGGTTGCATTCGAAGTGGCGGCCGCTGCATCCTGTGCAGGGGCAAGAACCATCGTCACGATGAAACATGTCGGCCTCAATGTGGCCGCCGATCCGCTGATGACCCTCAGTTATCTGGGTGTCGAAGGCGGCATGGTGATTGTCGTGGCTGATGATCCGGGAATGCATTCGTCTCAGAACGAGCAGGATACCCGCAATTACGCCAAGTTCGCCAAGATTCCCGTACTGGAACCGGCCGACAGCCAGGAAGCCCTCGATTTCGTGAAACTCGGTATCGAAATCTCCGAGCAATTCAAGACCCCGGTGATTTTACGCACCACCACACGGGTCAGCCACTCCCGCAGCATCGTCAAGTTCAGCGAGCGGCAAACCAATCCGCGAACCATCGGGCTTGAGAAAAATCCGGCCCGTTTTGTGCCCGTACCGCTGTGGGCCAGGGAGATGCGCAAGACCGTTGAAAAACGCATCCACGACCTGCAGGCTGCTGCGGTGCAATCCAAGGCTAACCGCATCGAATGGCGCGACAAATCGCTGGGCATCATCACGCACAGCGTCGTCTATCAATATGTCCGCGAGGTCTGGCCGGAAGCCTCCGTGCTGAAGCTGGGCTTTGCGTATCCCTATCCGGATGAGCTGTTCAAACAGTTCGCCGCCGGCGTCCAAAATCTTTTGATTGTCGAAGAGCTGGACGACTTCCTCGAAGAACACATCAAAGCCCTCGGCATCGCGTGCAAAGGGCACGATGTGATTCCTAATATCGGCGAGCTGTCCATCACCACGCTGGAGGCCTGTCGGGCCAAAATGGAAGGCCGGACAATTGCCGCCATACCGGAACCAAAATATGCCAAAGACCTGCCGGCCCGTCCGCCGGTGCTGTGTCCGGGCTGTCCGCATCGCGGAATATTCTATGCCCTCGGCAAACACGACGTCATCGTCACCGGCGACATCGGCTGCTACAGCCTGGGCACGTTCAAACCGCTCAATCGGCTGGATATCATCTTGTGCATGGGCGGCGGCATTTCGATGGCTCAGGGGCTGGACAAGGCCGGCGAGAAACGCAAAGTCGTCGGCATGGTCGGCGATTCAACGTTCTTCCATTCCGGCATCACCGGTCTGCTGGATATCGCCTACAATCGAGGCTCGTCCACACTCATCGTGGTAGATAACCGCACGACGGCCATGACCGGCCACCAGGACAATCCCGGCACCGGCAGAACCCTCATGGGTGAACCGACCGTGGAAGCTTCCATTGAAGAAATCGCCCGGGCCTGCGGCATCAAGCGGGTCTTTACCGTCAATCCCTATCAGACCAAAGCGACGCAGGAAGTCCTGTCACGGGAACTGGATGCCCCCGAGCCGTCATTGATTGTCTCCCGTGCGGCCTGTCCGCTGTGGGAAGGCAAGCGGGTCGGCGGGATACGCACTATCATCGAAGACAAGTGCAAGGCGTGCAGGGCGTGTCTGAAACTGGGCTGCCCCGCCATTGACGGTGCCGGCAAGAAGCCCGTCATCAACAAGCATCTCTGTTATGGCTGCGGTCTGTGCCAGCAGGCATGTCCGTTTGATGCGATTGTCAATCTTTCCGAGGAGAAAAAATAGCGATGAGTTCACAGATAGTCAGTGTTGTATTGGCCGGCGTCGGCGGGCAGGGCATCCTGCTGGCCAGCGAAATTATCGCCCAGGCGGCGATGAATGCCGGTTTTGATGTCAAAACCAACGAAGTGCACGGCATGGCCCAGCGCGGCGGTTCGGTCATCGGCCAGATTCGCTACGGCAAAGAAGTCTACAGCCCCATCATTGCCAAGGGAACCGCCCAGGTGCTTTGTGCACTGGAACAGGCCGAAGCCCTGCGTTATGCCGATTACCTGGCCGCGGGAGCCCTGGCCGTCGTCAATGCTCAGCAGATTATTCCGGTTACCGTATCGATGGGAGCCGCCAAATATCCTGATAACGTGGAACAGAAACTCCGCGACCAGTACGGGCGGCTGATTTACTTTGATGCATCCAAAAAAGCCGTGGAACTGGGCAACATCCGCACGGCCAATGTCGTGCTGCTCGGGGCGCTTTCGACCGGGCTGGATTTACCGCTGGAAGCCTGGCACAAAGCCATCGCTTCGTGCGTCAAATCGCAATATGTCGAGTTGAACCTCAAGGCCTTTGAGGAAGGGAGAAAGATGGTATGAGCGGGTTGTTTTTTCAGCCGGAACTCGAAACCGCATCCCTGGATCAGCTTCGGGCGATGCAGTCCGAACGGCTGAAAACGATTGCCAGACACGTCTATGCTCAAAACCCCGTCATCCGGGCCGCATTCGATGCCCGCGGTGTTCGACCGGAGGATATCTGCAGCGTTGAGGACATCGGCAGGCTGCCGATGATGAATAAGGAATCCTTTCGCGTGCACTATCCGCTGGGGATGTGCTGTGTGGAACCGAACACGCTGGCCGAGATGCACATGTCCAGCGGTTCCACGGGCACGCCGGTCGTCATGCCCTATACCCTCGCCGACCTGACACAATGGGGCGAATGCATGGCCCGCTGTTATCGCATGGCCGGGGCCAGAGCCGGTGACCCGACTCAGATTACCCCGTCCTTCGGGCTATTTAATGGCGGCTTCGGGATGTATCACGGCGCTCGCTCCGCAGGGTTATTCATCATTCCCGCCGGTGCGGGTAATACCGCCCGCCAGATTCGCCTGGCCAAAGACTTCGGCACACGCGTCCTGACCGGTGTTGTCAGCTACGGCATCCGCATCATGGAAATTCTCGAAGAGATGAAAGAACGCCTGCCCAAACTCGAAATCGGCATCTTTGGCGCGGAAGTCTTTTCCGATTCGCTCAAGACCAAGATGCGAAGCGGGCTGGGCATCGATGTGTTTGACATCTACGGCATGACTGAAACCGGCGGCGTCGGCACACTCGGCATGGACTGCACCGCTCACGATGGTATCCATGTATGGGAAGACCATTACATCATCGAAATCCTCCAGCCGCAGACCGAAACCCCGGTTGCCGATGGACAGGAAGGCGAACTGGTCATCACCTCGCTGACCCGACAGGCTTTGCCGGTCATTCGATTCCGCACCGGCGATCTGACCAGTGTCCGAAGCCGTCAGCGCTGTGCCTGCGGACGAACCCATGTCCGCCTGAATCCGATTACCGGACGGGTCGATGACATGCTCATCATCAAGGGCGTCAACTTCTTCCCCAAACAGGTCGAACAGGCCCTGATGCAGATTCCCGGTGTCGGCTCCAATTACCAGATTATCATCGAAGATAAAGACGGCATTCAGGATGTGGTCATTAACGTCGAAGCCGCATCCACCGTCACCGGCTATATGGTCGAAAAAGTGCTCAAGGAATCACTGGGCTTCAGCCCGCGAGGCGATGTCTACCCTATTGGTGCCCTGCCGCGCCAAGAAGGCAAGGCCAAGCGCGTTTTCTACAAGGATAAAGACGGCACTATCCGTTAATATTAACCCTAAAGGAGGCACGAACATGAAAAAACAATGGATCGTTTTGACACTGGCTGTAGTCTCAGCCCTGCTGTATGTCGGCTGCAAGAAAACCCAGCCACAGACGGAAAACGCTGCTCCAACCGAATCCGCAAAAGAAACTCAAACTGCAACCCCGGCTCAGCCTGCTGATGTTATCAAGCTGACCTATGCCAATTTCCCGCCGGCTCCGACATTCCCCTGTGTCCAGATGGAACGCTGGAAAACCGAAGTGGAAAAACGCACCAACGGTAAAGTCGCTGTCCAGACCTTTCCCGGCGGCTCATTACTGGATGCCAAGGAAATGATGGACGGTGTCGTCAACGGCCAGGCCGATATCGGCTGCCTGTGCATGGCCTATCAGCCCGGACGCTTCATGGTGACCAACGCCGCCGCCCTGCCGCTGAGCATTCCCAGCGCCAAAGTCGGCAGCCAAGCCCTGTGGGATTTGTACAGCAAATATCAGCCCAAAGAATTTGCTGATGTAAAAGTCCTGACCATGTTCACCACCGCCCCGGCCAATATCATGTCCAAAAAACCCGTCCGCACACTGGAAGATATCAAGGGGATGGACCTGCGGGCCAGCGGTGAAGCCGCCCAGATCCTCAAGGCCTGGGGCGCCAACCAGGTCGGTATGCCGATGTCGTCCACACCTGAAGCCCTGCAAAAAGGCGTTGTTCAGGGACTTTTTTCTTCCGTGGAAGTCATGAAGGATTTCAAGTTCGCTGAACTGTGCAAATACATCACCATGACCGAAACCAATATCTATCCGTTTGCGGTGGTGATGAACCAGAAAAAATGGGACGCCCTGCCCGAGGATGTGAAAAAAGTTTTCGAGGAACTGGCCGTCGAACAGTGCCTCTGGACCGGGGAATACATGGATAATCATGTCAAAGAATCCGTCGAATGGTCTAAAACCGAGCAGAAAGTCGAAGTCATCGAACTGTCCGCTGAAGAAAAAGCCAAATGGAATGCCCTGCTGGAACCGAATGTGGATGAATGGATTAAACAGGCCAAAGCAGCAGGTCTTCCCGCAGAAGATATCGTTGACGACCTGAAAGCATCCATCACCACCTTTTCGCAGAAATAATCGATGGCCGGCTTGATACACTTTCTGACTCGACTGCAACTGATGCTGCAGAAGCTCCTGATGGCTATCGCCGCTGTTTTTCTGGTGGCCATGATGCTGATGACCTGCACCGACATCGTGATGCGAAAGCTGCCCCAGTGCAAACCCCTGCCGGGAGTCTTTGAGCTGATGGGACTGTTCGGCTCGCTGGTGGTCGCCTGTGCACTGGGTTATACGCAGGGCAAAAAAGACCACCTGGCAGTGGATATCCTGACCAACCGGTTTCCCCTGCGAATACAGAAAATGCTCGAAGTCATCAACCGGCTGATCTGTATGGCGTTTTCGATTCTGGCCTGCTGGCAGGTCTGCAAAATCGCCAATAATCTCTGCAGAACTGGTGAAGTTACCGAAACCCTGCGTATGATTTATTATCCGTTTACCTACGGGGTTGCGGCGGGATTTGCCCTGCTGGCGTTTGTCTTTCTGGTGGAACTGCTGAAAGTATTAACCCCCACCCGGGAGCCGCAGCAATGACAGAAACCATGATAGGCATTATTGGCATCGTCACGCTGCTGCTGGGTCTGTTTCTGATGGGAGCTCCCGTTGGCTTTGCGATGGCTGTCGTGGGTTTTCTCGGCTATGCCGCCATTAGCAATTTTGATGCCGCAGCTCACATGACAGGACAAACCCTCTGGACCACATTTTCCATGTACGGCCTGACGGTCATTCCCCTGTTCACCCTGATGGGACAGATTGTCTTTTACTCCGGCGTCAATGAAAAACTCTACCACGCTGCCTATAACTGGGTCGGCCACATCCGCGGCGGACTGGCGATGGCAACCATTGCCGCCTGCTCGGCCTTTGCCACCATCTGCGGTTCCAACACCGCCACCGCTGCTACGATGTCCACCGTGGCCCTGCCGGAAATGAAAAAATTCGGCTATAACCCAAAGCTGTCCACCGGTGCCGTTGCCAGCGGCTCAACACTCGGTGTCGTTATCCCCCCCAGTGTGGTCTTGATTATCATCGGCCTATCCACCGAACAATCCATCGAGAAACTCTTCTATGGCGGCATCGGTGCCGGCCTGCTGTTGACCGGCCTGCTGATGCTCACCGTAGTCGTGATTTGTCTGGTATGTCCAGCCTGGGGACCAACCGGCCCCAAGGCAAGCTGGAAAGACCGACTTATTTCTCTCGGTGGAGCCTATGAAACCATCCTGTTGTTTCTTCTGGTAATTCTGGGCCTGTTTTTCGGGTATTTTACCGCCGCCGAGGCCGGTGCCGCGGGGGCTTTTTTGGCTATTGTCGTCGGGCTGCTCCAGCGGAAACTGTCCTGGAAGAATTTCCTTAACGCCATGCGAGATACGCTCAAGGCCTCATGCATGGTCATCACCATTGTTGCAGGCGCAATGATTTTCGGCAAATTCCTCACCAAGACCGGCATCCCTCACGCGCTGGCCTCCGGCATCGGAGACTTGCCAATCCCCAAGGTAATGATTCTGTTTATTATCTTTGCTCTTTATGTTCTCGGCGGAACAATTATGGATGCCCTGGCAATGCTGTTGGTGACCCTGCCTATCTTTTACCCCCTGGTGGTGGACAAACTGGGCTATGACCCCCTGTGGTTTGGAGTAACGATCACTGTTATCACGACATTAGGAGCAATTACCCCGCCGGTGGGGGCAACAACCTTTGTTGTGGCCGGGTCGGCTAAAGAGATTCCGATGAATGATGTCTTCAAAGGAGTCAGTCTCTTTGTCCCGGCTTATATCTTCTGCGTTATTCTGCTTTTGGTATTTCCTCAGATTATCACCTGGTTGCCGGGTTTGCTCAGGTAAAGCCCGACTACGATAAAAAAGACTGGACAAATCCGTGATATCAGAGATAATATCCGGCCTGTGCAGTCCCCGTAGCGCAATGGATAGCGCGTTGGCCTCCGAAGCCAAAGGTTACAGGTTCGACTCCTGTCGGGGACGTAAACATAAAGCCTTGCAAATAAAAGACTTGCAAGGCTTTATGTCACCCGAAAACCCATATCATTTCAGTATATCATGTAATCAGGACAAGCATATCGAGGGGGACGATAGACCTGATAATAACAAAATAATCAACTGAGCTATTATCAATCTGCTAATCTAGCCTTAACCGATGTTAAATATTCATATACAGGCTGATAAAATACAGTGATTCTTGAAATTCAATCACATTTTCGAGTATAATAACGATGTTCTCAACGGCAAGAATCGTGGTGAAACAATAAAGATAATGTACTGAACGGACCATGCAGGCCGCTGAGCTTGAACTCTGAGGAGGGATTACCATGAAGTCTGTACGTAACTATTTCTATCTGTCGGGAAACATATTCTGTTCGCTGTGGATCATCTTGTTTGCAGTGAATTCAGTTTGCGCCCAGGTCGAATCCACCTTCGATACCGATGTTGAGGGCTGGATGGTTACAGGTGACAACAGTGCGGCCTGGGAGGCCGCCACTGGGAATCCAGGAGGCTGTCTTTCAGTGAATGATCACGCCACGGGGGACATGAATTATATTATTGCCCCGCCCAAATATCATGGCAACTGGAGCGCGATGACGGCAACCGATACGCTGTCGGCCCAGATCTACTTTCAGCATCTCGGCGGCGGTTATAATGTCAATCCAGTGTATATTTTCCGTATCGCCGGCCCCGGCGGGTCAGCCTACACCATGGCGGGGGCATCCTACTTCCCCACGGAGGGTGCATGGAGAACGTATACCGCTTATCTGAATCCCGCCGACTGGGTGATCGAAACAGGAGACTGGAACGCGATCTTAAACCACGTCAATTCTGTCCGGATCACCGGAGAGTTTTACAACGGCGATGAAACGGTACGCCTGGACAATGTAACGCTCAGTTCCGATCCGACTAAGGCTTTTATTCCCTGCGCGTATGATGACTTCAATGCCAGCGGGACGGGAGACTGGAGCTTTGCAGGAACCAATGGAGTCACTAATCCGGCCAGTGAAGGCAATGGGGGCGGCTACCTGAGAATTACCGACAAAGCCGGAGCAACTTCAACCGCGTTTGCACCGTCCCAATTTCTGGGTGACTGGTCAGGTCTGAATGGAACCGGACTCGTAACGGCTGACCTGCGCATCATCAGCCGCAGCGGCTCACATACCGGGATTACGGAGTTCATCCGGATTTCCGGCCCCGGAGGTTCGGCCTTTGTGACTATTGATCCGGCGGACTTCCCTGAAAGCAGCCTGGTCTGGAAAACCTTTACGTACCCGCTTGATTCTTTGACGTGGATCCTGGATTCCGGAACGTGGACAGGCCTCCTGCAGAATGTCACTGAGTGCAGGATTAACGTAGAGTTTTATGCGGGTACCGATACCATCGGCCTGGACAATTTCGGCCGCATGGCCGGCGATTGTCTGCCCATTGATGACTCCGTTGGGGTTTATGGTCCCGGCATCAACAAATGCGGCTATCTGAGCATGATCAATATTTCCAGCGCGGCCCATAATCCTTTTGACGATACATTGTATGGTCTGATTCGTCAGGCCACCGGTTCCGGCGGCGGGCTGTATCCGCTCAGCGGCCCGGGCAGTGGCATCCGGATTCAGGCTTACGACAATCCGGCCCATTTGATTTTCGATCAGCAGGGCAACGCCTTTATCAGTGAAGACTACGGTGGAAATGTATATCGTAAACAATACCACGGCCCATCCACCCTGTGGGTATCCGGCTGGCATTCCGGCGATGATGATCCTTATGGGATGACGTTTGCGCCGATTGGTTTTAATGGAACAGCGGTGACACAGGGAGATATTCTGGTCGCAGACCGCGGCTATAGCGGGCCGGATGAAATCTGGTCCTTTTCACCCGGAACGCCGGAAAATGAACGGCTGGTCATGCCTGACCCGGGCAACGTGGACTACTGGGATATGGCCGCCGATCCGGACGGCAAAGTCTATGTCTGTGATGGACTGAACACCAACCATCTGTATGAGTTGTCGGCCGATGGCTCATTGACGCCATTACTGCTGAGCACTTCGATCTCCGAACCTCTGAGTATTGTGTACGACAGTGTACTGGAGCAGATTTATGTCGCAGGCGGCGATGAAACGGTCTATCGGGTTGATCCTCTATCAGGCATTGCAACTCTGGTCGCGGACGGCTTCAAGAATTTCAGTCCCTGCTGTCTTGAAATCGCTCCCCCCAGCCGACGTCTCTGGGTCACAGACAGCGGCAGTAACCGAGTCTATGAATTTTGTCTGGAAGGCGGAACCCCAGTCGCTGTCTCAGTTGGTCTTCAGGGGGCTTCTCGGCCCGTACCCTCAGGATGGCAAATTCCTTTGTTTGTCGGCTTCTATGTTCCGGGTGCAGATGTTCTGCATGATCCCGCGGTGTACACCTGCAGGCCGGTTACCAGTAAATCTGCAGATTTTGCAGTGGCTCATATCCCCGGTATCGCACCGGGAACCTATGATGTCACAGCTTCGAGCGAACATACGCTGATGAATCTCAAGCGATCCGTGGTCGTGACAGAATCAGTCGCCACGATAGATATGGGGACTCTGCTGGAAGGAAATGCTCACCGTGACAACCAGCTTGACCTCCGTGATGCAGGGATACTGGCATCCTCCTGGCTGACTATAGAAACAACTTCAAACTATACTGAAGCAGCCGATTTTGACCAAAATGGAATTGTTGAACTGGAGGATCTGCTCTTACTGGCATCCAACTGGCTGAATTCTTCGCCAATTGAACTGCCGTAAAATAACCAGGACTGCTCAAGTCATGCATCACTGATTCTGATTGTAATGGAATTGAATGGGGTGCCCCTGTCAGGGCAAGGACGTCAGGGTCTGTATCCGGGATCCCCAGCGCCGGCCGAAAGTCTGACGGAATGCCTGTGCATGGCTGCTGCAGTGGTCAAAAAACTGCTTCCAGCCCACCCCGTTGCCAGGAGGCGATAAGGTGTTGGCTGTCGTTTCCATCCACATCAAACCAAGATAACTGATCTGCTTTTTCCAGTCCGGCGGCAGATAGGTCTGGGCCCATCCCCAGGCTTTCGGATAGTGTTTTTCCACATCAATCGGAGCCAGGGCGGAAGGCTCAAATTGATAGGTCTTTTCCATCCTGCCGGCAGCCAGCAATGTCACCGCAGCGAAATACCTTGTCCAGTTTTCATCGCTGCCCACTGTCGCCGCATGACAGGTGTCCAGAATCACAATTCGACAGGGATGTTTCGGCAGATATGCTGATGCCAGCATATCTGTCAATTTCGCGGTTGTACCATTAACAAACTCCCAGTTGCCGTCAACATCTTGAATCGACCCCAGGTAAACCACCGAGATATCGCATTGCTCCGGGCCGGGAAGCTGACTGAAAAAGGCAGCCAGATCAGATGGGGTCCCGTCCACAATGTGCTTCCGGACCTGGACCTGTTCATACCATAGCTTCAGCGTCGCCTCCACCGCATCACATGTCGTCGGCCAGCCGCCAAGGGTACGGTTTTTATCGTAATGGACATTGATAAAACTGTCGAATGCTGCCCGCACATCGGTGCGCGGCTGAACCGTCAACGGAACCACAATATCCGTGCTGCGGCATCCGGACAAAAACGTACTGCCCAGTATGAACAGGACCAGGCAAGACCAGATGAATTGTTTTTTAAAAAGGCTTTTCATCGCATCAAAAAAAATGCCTGACAATCCCGAAGGAATGCCAGGCATATCGTATTCAAGAAACTGGTTTAGAAAGCATAGCAGAGACCGACAGTCCAGATGTCGCTGTCAAAGTTGCTGTCAAATTCTGTGCTGTAGCCCAGGCTGCCGCTGAGGCTGCTGGTGAACTTATAGCCCAGCTTGACACCGGTTGTAAACCAGCGGTGATCATTGTCAAACTCGGTATCCAGGGCATGATTATGCAGCACCTGGTTGTAATTCAGATTTGCCGAAACACTGAATTTCTCGGTCACAGCGTAGGTGGCCCGGCCCATCAGAAGCATCTTGCCCATCAGAGCACTATCATCCCCGCCAACGCCGGGATAATCCACATCCTGATAGCCCAGCACATACGAAGGCGACAAGGACAGGGTCAGCTTATCCATCTGGGTCATGACGGTCACATACGGCGCCAGCACATAGCTGTCGGAATCAATTTCGCCGGCGGCGTTGACTTTATTCCCAGCAGTCGAATAGGAAAACGAGGAACCCCAGAACATCCATTCATTCACCGGCTGGCTCATATACAGGGTATAAGCCCAGGTTTCGATGGCATCGCGTGCCCCGGCGCTGCTGTGGCCTTTTGCATCATTAAAGTTGCCCAAAAAGCCCCACAGGGTCGAATTATTGTACAGGGCATCGGCACCAATGGTGTAGGAGTTGAAGTAGTTATCAAAACCTCCCTGGCGCTTGTCATTGCTCTTTCCGGAATCATAATCGGCAAACGCGCTCCACGACGAAAAGCCGTCAAACGCTCCTGCATGCGGTGTCATTGTTGTCACGGTTATGGAGCGATCCAGCGCCTTTTCAGCTCCCATAATCGCGGGATTCCAGGGATTCGACAAGCTCGTCATTCCATCATGACTGCTGGCCTGGGCCGCTGAAACACACAGGCACAGTACCATAACCGCAGCCACACTCTTTGCCATCACTCTTTTTCCTTGCATTTTTTGGTTCTCCTTAAACATCGTTTTGCATCAAAGTGCGGTAACCGCTTTACCGCGATACACTTTGAAAAGAATGCCAACATGATGCATACTACTGTATAAAAAGTCTTAAATCAAGCCTCTTTCTCTGGTTTCTCTGCTTGCCCTGCTTTTGAAAGCGGACACAGGTATTAACGACAGGTACAACCGCCGCTGCCGCTGCCGGTTGGGCGGGTCGGCGTTACACCCTGCCGTATTTGATCGGCCTGCTGGCGTGCCTGTTCATGCATCTGCCGCGAGCTTTCGTTAATTGCACCGCCTGTGTATTCCCATCCGGCATTTCCAATAAAGCCTCCGATTACCCCGCCAATGAAAGTTCCCAATGGACCTAAAGCAGACCCCAGCGTCGCTCCTTCGGTGGCTCCAAGACCGATAGCGGATAAACGCCCTATTCCGTCCGTCGCCTCGATCGCAGTGCCGGTCATATCGCCACGATCTGCGGCCTCATAGGTTCGTCCAATGGCTTTACCGCCCTGAATCAGTGGATTGGCCAGCTTGGAGGTGGCAATTTTCTCAGCTAAATTGGATAAATCATCACCTAAATTTGTCGGTTTGTCCGGAGAGCCATCCACCGGCGGATACCACCCGCGAGGAGAGGGAGGAGTTCCCGGTGTACGGTCTGCCGTTTTGGACTGCTCCGGTGTCCACGGCCCGTTGTTATCATAATGTGTAGGGGTTGGAGCGGATTTCGGGGCCGGGGCAGGAGTCGAAGGCTGAGTATTCGTGTTGCCCGAGTCCGCAGGTTTGCTGGTTTGGACAGGCGGATACCACCCCTGGGGGGACGGCGGTGTACCCGGTGAATGATCGGCCGTTTTGGATTGCTCCGGTGTCCAGGGGCCATTATTGTCTGACACGGCGGCACCACTCAGGATAAGCCCGGCCAGCAAAAGTATGGCCATGTACAATCCTGTTGTTCGTTTCATTACAGCTTCAATGTTATAGGCATGTTTGTGAGATTTTTTCATAAAACCTCCATTATTGAGAGTTCTTCAGGGCGTTGGTAATAGTGTCAAAATTAACATAGGTATTATTCTGGTCTACCAGATCAATACGTCGGATGGTGTACAGTAAAGAGGATGCATCATCCGCTTTGAACCAGAAACTCATCAGGGATTCCGGCTTGCCGGGTATGCTGAAGATGACAAACAGATGTTCTTTTTTCTGGTCATCCCGCTTGACAATGCAGGTGATAGCCCTGGCCTGCCCCAACTGGCTTGCATACGCTTTAATCACATCACGGCTTTCGGGCCGGGTTTCCGGGGCGATGGCAAGGACTTCATCAGCAAGACCAAGCTGAAGTTTGGCCAGGATATCATTGGATTGCTGTCGGGCGGTGGCAAGATTTGAATCATTTTCAAATTTCAACAGCCCCGCCAGGTTGTGTTCGAACATATACCCGACGCCAAGGTAGTTGGACTTAATCAGCTTGGGATTAGTCATCACCGACCGCCATCCTTTCTTGAAATTGCTGCTCTCGGAAGAAAAAATGCGGCGGAAATCATGAATCGTCTGTGCGGAGGATAAGGACGCCGCCAGATGAGGCGGAACCGGACTTCGCAGCCAGTGCGGCTCGATGTCATACGGCGGATTTCCCTGGTTTCTCAGGGTGTCCCCCATCAGCAGCTCCGCGTCGGTAATGCTGTTTCCGGTCTTGCTTCGAGTCCACTCGGTGATGAGGGCCACATCGCTCCAGGGATGATAAAAGACCGCCAGCGCTGTGTCGGAGGTTATAAAGCTCATGGAGAATACGGAGGTTTCAAAGAAATAAGCCCACCCTCTGGACGGGTCGGTACTGGGGCAAAGCGTCCGGCCCAGAGGACCAAACAATTTCTGGGCCTTCTTGCCCGTGTAAGCCGTAAAGGCCTCTTCCGGCTGGGTTCTGGCCTGCTGGCGGAATTGCATGACCTGGTCGATCAACTGAGCCCCCAGAGACTTGCTTGCTTCAGTGGATTCCGGCAGCGATTGAGCCTGGGCATACGCTGCAGAAGTTATCATCAAAGACAACAAGAACAAGACGATCGTCTTTTTGCTGCTATTCATTTCTGACCTCCTGTTTAGGATTTATACTGATCCTGCTAAAAAATATATCGGTTCGTCGCGGTTAACGAGCTTTCTGCCGGCAGCTTCCAGCAGTAGAGTATCACCACGGCTACGCAGGGTAACCTGACCCTGTAAATACACGCGGCACAAAAGCGGCCTGTGGCCGCCGTGAAATAATCATACCCGTTGGGTATATCATATCCTGTTTCAAGAATTCACGATAAATACAGAAATAGATATGGATATCCATATCTATCACAGACATCGGACATATCGCTTTGCATCCTTAGTATAAATCACGTGAAATTGGACAAGAGATGAACCGCCAAATCATGACCGCCGCATCAAGGGCATCATTATCGGGCGTAAGGCCGTAGAGTAGGAGATTACTGTAATTGGCTGACTATGCCTGACTCCTGTCAGGGACATAAATATAAAGCCTTGCAAGAAAAGAAATAGCAAGGCTTTTTGTTCTGGATTTTACAGAATAAAGAAATGGATGCAGCTCAATTTGTGACCAGAATAAAATTCGATTCTGCTGCAGGGAGGATTGAGCGGTGGCAGTTTAATCCGCAGGGGCATCCGATCCTGTCGAACGCCCCTGCGAATTTCAATGGATTCCCGTTTCTTAAAAAACCGGAGTGATATCAAGACCCAGTTGCAGCGTCGAATCGAGCCAGTCGGCCGCCACGATGGCAAGATCATTGATGTCAACGGTACAATCATCATTCAAATCCGATGCATCCGCAACGGAGGGATCGCATCCGTAACCCGAATACAGTCTGATTTTATCAAAGTAAACCATACAGGGGCCGGGGTTATTCAAATTCAGCTTCAACCCGGTAATGTGCTCCAAATCAATCCCGGCAAAATCAGCCACGTCAATAACCCATTTGTGCCAGTCCGATGGAGCATACGCAATAACGTCGCCGGCCTGTCCGGGATATACTGTTGTAACCGAATTTCCAAACGCATCTTCAAGTGTCAGACTCATGATCTGCGGCGAATTGGTCAGATACCCTCTGAAGTACAGGACCATGACTTCCATGCCGGCGGCAATACGGTCCGCAAATGAAACGTCTTCATTCAAAACCACGGTTGCCCAGGCCGCCGTTCCTTTGACCAGCATCGCTTTGGCACCCTCATACGCCAGGTTGCCTGACACAAGCTCAAGGGTCCCGTTGGAGGCCGTCCATGCATTCGCAATCAGATTGGCCGAGTCATCGTAATCTTCAAAATTGTCGATTTCGATGGAGGACTCGACATAAAACGCCCAGACATGGCCTCCAACTACGCTCATATCCGCACGAACTTCATCCACTCTCCAATAATAAACCGTATCAGGCAAAAGCTTACCGGGGTTGAACGTTGCTTCCGATACGCTGCCTTGATAAACAGAGCTGTCCCGTGCGGCAACAAGCTGCCCATCCGTTCCAAAATACAGATGGTGTGAAACCGCACCGTCGCCGGCCGTCCACTGGAGAAGGGTTGTATTGTAATTTGCCAGCAGAACCGTGTCCTCATGGGCGGGAATCGGATAGGTCGCTCGGTTGAGTTCAGTAAGATCCGGTATCAGATGTGTCAGATCGGATGCCCGGTCATACTCAAAACGAATCGCTCCCGGAATCCCGAAACCCGCCAGACGGCCATCCTTACGCAACTGAAGCAGGGACACTCGATCATCACCCCGGCAGGCAAACGCCCCCCCTGTCATGTTAAACAACACCCCCGCCTGCGGACTTACCCCGATCTGTAAATCGTTAACGACCACCTCGCCGCCGCTGACGGTAACAGCGCCTGCCTGGCGCATCACCATCCCGCCCATGCAAGTCACCCAACCGCCGCTGACCGCCAAACTGCCTTCCGCCCCATCCACAGCCGAACAGATAATACCGAGGCCGACAACCATCTCGCCGCCGGTCACGTTAACCGTTCCGGCTGCACCGGCATTCAGTCCGATGTTAAGATTCCCCCCGGTTTGCAGGGTACCGCTTTCAATCGTCAGGACACCGTTACTGCCGTCGCCATATCCCACGGTCGTACTGTTTGTTGTCTGGACATGCCCGGTCCCCTTCACTGTAAAGGTGCAAAGACCGGCGTTATTCCCGATGCGCATGTGCGTCTGCGTATAAAGAGCCCCGCCGTCAATCAGCACTTCATTGTCCGTACTGCCAACCGGGTACGACATGATAAACGTATCTCGGGAAGTCATGGTTCCACCATGAATTTCAAGGCGGTTGCCCGCAGCAGCTTGTGCGGCATGGGGCATACGTACACTGGAGGCAGCGACAGTTCCGCCGTTGACAACCATCGTTCCCGATCCGGACCAGCCTATGCCAAGGCCGATTGTGGAGTTTCTAAAGTCACATGTTCCGCCGTTGACTTCCAGGTATCCGCGCTTGCCCGCGGTATAGCCGACAATCATATACCCATCGGTTGTCAGGCTGCCGGCGTCGGGAGTCATAACCATATTGGCATCATTGGTCTCGGCCAGATAAAAATGGCTGTCAATCCCGATATTTCCGGCACTGGAATCAATAACACAGATGCCGTTTTTGTGGTGAATTTTGCCTATGGGGGCAACCGGCACGGCATCCCCCGTCCAGTTGAATTTTGAACTCCACAGGTGATTATTCGGATCTCCGTCGTCGTAAGTATAGTCAGCCGCCCGGACGGACCGGCACATACAGCATAAGACACTCAACACAACAACCCATTTGAATTGATTCATCATAATAGTACCTCCTAAACAATCAAAATCGATTTTGTTTATTGTCAACTCTGGATTAATAGACAAACACGGGGGCTTTATCCACGCCCCGGTCTAAGACGGTATTGAGCCAGTCATGCGCCACGATGGCCAGGTCATCCATATTGACAACACAATCGTGATTCAGATCCGTCGCGGGCGACATACCGGCGGCACAATCCATTCCCACCAGGCGGATTTTATCCAGCAGCATCAGCGTCTGCCCATACGGCACACTGACGGCGATAGTGTCGATTGCATGCATATCAATACCCCCAAAATCGTTCAAATCGATAACCCATTCATACCATTTATCCGTATAGGTGATCGTGGCAGGATCCGCGTAAATCACTTCCGCGGAATTACCGTTACCATCGGTCAACACAACTTTCCATGTCTGGGCCGGATTACCAGCCTCGGGATTGTGCTCATTCCCGCCGACAAACATCAATTTCAGCGATTGGATACCGAGCTTTTTAAGGTCTTCAAATGAAACCGTTCCGGCCCTGTTCCACGTGGCCGTCGCTTGATCCGCCGTGCTCAGGAATCTCAGCGAATAACCGCCTTCATACTTCCATCGCAGCTCAAGCGACAGGTCCGCATTTGTGCCGGTCCAGACGGCGGCCATCAGGTTCGGATCCGCCCCATAGCCTTCGACGTCATCAATCTCATAATAGGCCGCGACATAAAAAGCCCACACCGAGCCTTTGATCACACTGCCGTCAGACTGGACTTCATCCACCCGCCAGTAATAAATTCGGTCCCTTTCAAAATCGCCCGGGGCATAACTTGAGGCCGTAACATGCCCCCGGAAAACAGAGGCATCCCCCCCGGACACTGCCTTGTAATCCGTGCCAAAGAATAGATCATGCGATACAGCGCCGGCACCGGCCGTCCAGCTCAGTACCGTTGCGTTATAATGCTCCAGCGGAATTGTGCTGTTCGTGCCGGGCACAGGATACTTGGCTTGTTTCAATACATCCTGATCCGGAATCAAAAATGTACTGTCCGAAACAGCATCGTATTCAAGACGAATCGCTCCGGCAACACCCGCTCCGGCAATCTGCCCTTCCTGGATCATACCGGCAAGCGAGGCCCTTTCATCTCCGGCACAAATGACCGAACCGCCGGTGATATTCAGCAAAACGGCTTTCTCGGCATCGGCCGCCGCGGCAATACCGCCAAACAGGCAGGTTCCGCCGCTGATTACAACCGAATTGGCCCGATGCAGAATCAGATTGCCGACACAGCTCACCACACCGCCGCTGACAGTCATCGATCCGCCAGTACCGGCATTGACAATATCAATATCCGTATTGGCAACCAGCTCACCGCCGGTGATGTTCAGCACGCCAAACGCGTCAATCCCGGAACCAACCGTCATCACTCCGCCTGAAAACAGGGAACCGTTTTCACTGACAGAGATCGTGCTGACACCTCCGGCGATACGACCGATACGGATTTCGCCATTGACAACCACCCTGCCGTTGCCGGAAACCGTCAGATAGGCATCATCATAGCTCATCCACAAATAATTATTAATGGTCAGTTGCCCGCCGTCAACCTGCAGACGGTTATTCCCGCCTGCCGTATCAACCGGTGCGATAAGGCAGTACTCGGTAACATTAACCGTGCCCCCGTGGACAGTCATACTGTTGCCCCCCGGATTGGCCGCCTTATTTTTGGGTATCTGGAGTCGGAAGGCATTGATTGTGCCGCCGCTGATGACCGCCGTCCCCCGGCCTTCCCAGCCGATCCCGACGCCTTCTCCGCCGGCAGCATTCAATGACCCGCCGTCCATCTGGAAATAGCAATCCGTCGATTTGGAATAGCCGATCATCAAATACCCGGTGGGTGCGTTCAAGTTGGCCCCGGTCACGACAAAATTGGCGTCATTGCTTTCTCCATAACCCACATAGAAATGCTTTGATGCCCCCAGCGACGCACTGACGGACGAGTCGGCAATGCAGGTGCCATTGACAAAGTAGAGGTGATCGATGGGGCTGGTCGGAACGGTCTTCCCGGCCCAGTTAAGCCCGAATGTCCAATCGTGATTATTGGGATCCCCGTCATTATACGTATAATTCGCCGCCTGTGTAATCTGAAGCGTACCCAAAACACATAAATATACAATCCATCTGAACATCTTCATCTTGATCGTACCTCCCAAAATAGTAATTTACCAATTTGTATGCATCACCAGACAACACTCTGGTTTTTCGCAGACACGGTTTATCTCGACAATTCAAAAGCCGGAACAATTCCACCCGCGGCTTGTTCTCAATCTTCGATACGGCCACCCATAACCCATCCATTCTGAAACAGGCTTCAGGAATTGATTTGATTATTTTAACAGCTTCCAGTTTCCGCTGAAGTACGCTTTATGAATATTTTTTTCAAGGTCTTCATTTTTATTGCGTTTCGCCATATACAGGAGGTCTTTGTAGAGGTACAAATTCAGCCAGTACCCATCATGATATTTTCCCCGCACGGAACGAGGAGATTTTAAAAATGCATAACAGGCCGTATCTACCCCCTGTGTTTTCGCGGCATCCAGAGCCGCTTCCGCCCGGCTCCATATCATTTCAGCGGATTGTTTGTGCAGCGCGGACAGTTTGGAATAATCCAGCTTGCCCGTCTGAATAACCTGGCACTGATCATCAATACCCAGTGAGGCAAGAGAGATAGCCTGCTCATATTTTTTATCCGCATCGAGATCGTATTCAATGGTATCAAAAAAACCATTCTTGTCGGAATCCGAATATTTAATCGTGGCAAATTGCTCCGAATGCGGCCCCGGCGTAAGCTGATGATACCCCTGAAATATCGCGGCATCCTGGTCTATCCGCCAGTATCCCAATTCCGCACCATAAAGATGTAATTTCCCGTCAAACGTGCTGATATACAAGTTCCCTTGGCCTGAGTTGTCGCTGTCCCATTCCCCCCGGTCACCGCTCGGATCGCTCTGCGGATGATTATCCAGGCCGCCTTTCCGGCCCCCAATGATAAACGGGTCTTTTTGTTCATACAACTCGACACGTTCCCATCGCTGACAATCATCATCCTCGTCGTAAACAAAACGGGCATGGTCCCACTTGCCCCGCTCGAACACCAGACCCCAGGCCGCCGCATGGTCAGGATAAATCAATTGCGTTAATTGCCTCCAGCGAGCATCATAAAAATACTTGTCCGCCTCACGAATCCCGGACAGGCTCTTCCAGGAATGAACCTGGTCGGAATAATCAAATCCTCCCCCGTACAGATTAATGGTCATATCAAAGTCAAACTCATTGCCGGGTACGGAATCATTGTCCAGGTCAAATGCAATCGAAGCCCAGTCAATCTTCTGGGTAAATTCAACACACCGCTGCGAATCCGTCACCTGCCCTGAATCCTGCGGCAACACAAGATCCTTCTCGGATTTGATCTTCGGGGAATCGCACAGCCGAATCGCCATCTCGGTCAATCCATCCTGGTCATAATCATAGAATAGAAAGGGATTCTCCCAGTTATATTCCAGGTTTTTGATATTGCAGGTTGACGTATGCATTTTCAGAAATAAACTGTCCCCCAGATAATCTTCAAAGAAACGGCTCAGACCCGAATGCTCCCAGCATTTAAGCTTGAAATCATTCCAGTCGATATAATTAAACACGCCGTCCTTGTCCACATCCACAACGATCATATAGTGGCCGGGTCCCCATCCCGTATCGCTGGGTGTCGCATTCTCGACAATGATTTCCAGATCGGCCCTGCCGTCGCCGTCTTCATCGCCGTGGTCAATATTCAGATCCCCAAATCCGCCGTACTGGCCATCCTTGTTCCTGTCAATCATCAGGCAGTCACTATCCATGTCTCCGACCAAGTCTCCCTCTTTCATATCATCATCGTCGTCAATCCATTGTATGGGGGTCTCATTATGTGTTGTGGTACGGAGTACATCCGGATCACCATCCTGATCCAGGTCAATATACTCTATCTTTGCATCCGGGGCCGGGTACGGCAGGCGGTACATGCGTATTCCCGCATTCACGTTACCGCAATACAATAGAATCATGACAATCCACGCTGCTGTCTTGGAACACTTTTTCATTAACTCCGGCCTTTCATGGCAAAATGCCAAACAATGTCGCTTTCTACTGAATCATTCCCAATTCCACTTTGACTGGTTTTTCATATTTGCTTTCCATGCGTCTTGGCAGCATGTAAACATTCCCCTGTGCATCACAGAAATACAGATTGGATATCGACTCCTGCCGGCCGTGACCGTCGGCCCAGATGGCCATAAAGTCAGACTTGCCATGCAGCACCCCACGCGCGTAATTATGATTTCTCGGACTGTTTACGGTGAGCTGTTTGACACGATTCCAGGTTTCCCCCTGATTGACACTTTCCCACAGCATCATCTCACCGCCGGGATTCCCGGCCTGCGGTCCCGTGACGCTGGGGCCGACAATCCGCCAGGCCTCTTTTTCGACAAAAATAGACCCTGTATCATAATTGTTATCCGATTCAAAAGCCTTGTTGATAAGCCACCGGCTTCCATCCCATCGTATGGTCATCCAGGTTCGTGGATTGTTTTGCGGGCCGCATTCCCACCCGCCGCTTTCCAATGCAAGAATGACCGGATGATTTTCTTCGTCGAAAGCAAGGTCCTTGATATAAACACTTTTACGTATGCTTTCCGCATCATAGACCAGGGCATTATTGTGGGGATCCACCAGAGGCAAGTCCACTTTTTCCCCCGCGGCATTACGCCATGTCTTACCCAAATCAGGCGTCTCAATATAATACACATTCGTGCGGAAATTAATCCCTTCCTTTGGGGGGTGATAATTGAATGCCGTCGCTGCCTTGGATGCATTGGCAAAACTGATCTGGTAGCTGCCTTTGGCCATTGCACCAATACAGACCGGTGTGTCCCAATGCACGCCATCCGGAGTAGAAACAAAATAGGTATTCCGGCCGGAAGGCTGCCCATAAAGCGTCATAAAACAGGCAAAACCCGCCTTGGGGACATTCCACACCTGGAAGTATGAAAAATTGATAAACGGCTCACGCGGCTCATTGCTAAATCGCTGAATATCCGGCGTAATCAATTCAAATTGATCAATGGAATAAGGACTTGTACTTTTATGAATATAGCTGGGACGCCCTGTTCCATGGGCGGTCGAAAAAATCCAGATATAGCCTCGATCATCAACCGAGATGACCGGGTTGTCATGTGCATCCGAAGTTTCTTTATCCAGCAGGATAGTGGGACGGGGCACCGTGCCGGTCGTATGATCATAATAAGATACCATATGAATCAGCGCCTGGTTGTTATCCGGTTTGGCCCCTCCATAACAGAAAAATGTTTTGTTGACTTCTCTGCAATACACGGCAAAAGGACGATGTTTGGCACAATACGTCCCCAATCCGCCGGAATATTTGTAAACATATTCCCCCGGCGTTGTCCCGCATTGATACCAGATGCCGTAATACCCATCCCCCTTCCGGTTAATTGTGATGTCGTTCTTATAACTCTTTTGAAGTTTTTTCTGATTTTCCTTAAGCCATTCTTTTGTCTTGGTACTCAATAAATCATTTTCGCCCTGACGTTCCGCCTGCTCTGCAGCCGATACCATTCCGGAAGTCATCAGATAGACAACCATACATAATACACATTTAGCTTGTTTCATCATGTGACACCTTTTCCAAAAGACACCTCATCGTTTACTTGCACAGACGCATTGAATCCCGCGTCTTGACCTGTTTTATGGATTACCTCAGTGGCTGTTTCGTGAACCCATCAATGGAACGCCCAGCCTGTGATAATCCACTGCAAATCTTCGCTTTTGGGATCTTCGGCCACTATCCCATACGTAGCCCCGGGCGCCTGCCGCAGCCCTTTTTCATATTGGGCCAGCGCGGTTCCGGAAGTCCATTTCTTGTATTCGGCATGTCCGTCACAAAATCCAAAAATGCTGCTGTCTCCATGATTAACAGCGATGGGAGTCCACCATTTATAATCGCCATGCCCCTCAGCCGGGTTGGCAATCCTGAAATCCCCACCTCCGCTCCAGTTCAGATTCATTTCTCCGCATTCAACAAAATTATATCGTAATGACGGACTCCGGATTTCCGAGAATTTTTTGATCTGCCTGTTATACCATGCGGTGTTGCTATTGATTGCCCCATACAGACATTTTGCCACCGAGTAAGACACAAACATACTGGATTGGTCAGGTGCCGCCTTGCGAGTATCGCCGGGACAATGATATACGTCCGGATCTTCCGCATAATCAAACAATTTGCCCTGACGAAGACCCCGAATTTCATCGTCGGTGCTTACCTCGTAAGGAGCGACTCCGACCGGATCACACAAGGTCCCATCGTCTTTGAAAGGGGTACCGATCCAGCTTTCCGTACATTTCTGGTCCGGACCGCAGTCCTGCATGGTAGCGCCCATAATCCGGCCGTCACTGTCGCCTGCGTAACTGTACCAGCCGAGGGATAAATTCTTTGCATTGTTCAGGCACACAACCGAGGAGGCTTTCTTTTTCGCCATTTTCAATCCCGGCACTACAATGGACAACAACAGGGAGATGATCGCAATTACAACCAGCAATTCAATAAGCGTAAAACCCTTTTTGTTCTCTTGTGTCAACATGATTCTCTCCTTGATAGATTTCAAATACATTAACTGTTTCCTGATCCGCCAGGATTGTTTCCCTCTGAATCCGGAGATGCAGGGCATTGCCGAACATCAATGACAATATGGATTAGTCCCCTCTGCCCGAACAGGGCTTATATTTTTCCGGCCCGGTACATGTCCTGTATTTCAGAGTCGGATAATGCCCGGTTGAAAATGGAGACTTCGCCAATCAACCCATGATGTTTTTCGGACACACCCGGTCGCATAAGGCTATTGCCGATAATCAGCTCCGCCGGAGACGGAGCAACATCATAGATGCATTCTTCACTTGACACAAAAACGCCGTCAAAGAAAAACCGGATTTCCCTTTTATTCTGGGTCACACTCACCAAATGCCAGCGGTCCTTTTCAAGCGTGACATATCTGCTCTCATAATGCCCTGTCCCCACATTTTCACCGGACGGTCTTCGAATAAAACGAATTTTCTGTTTGTCCAAATCCGCAGGCTCCTTGGCATTCTGAAAGGCCAGTGAATAATTGACCCCATTTGTATCATCGATATTCTTACAGGAAAGGATAATCCCGCCCCAATACAAATTGTCGGTGAGGATTGGCTTGACCCACACAGAAAGAGTAATGTCTCCGGCAATGTCCAGCGCCTGATGCTCAGGGACCCATACGGCCTGATTGTTCGCCCTGTCAAATTCCAGCGCCGTGGTCTGCGGCCAGCGACCGGGGACCCACCGGGGGCTGTTAAACGACTCTCCGCCAAGCACCCCGTCCGGAACATCACCGGGATAAGAGGACATATTCATGAGCAAATCCTCCCGGTTGGAATTCTTTTCGAACGTATAATGTGCAACCAGTGACGGATCACGCTCCATATCATAATTATAGGCTTTCCATCGATGATACGCCGATCCTTTCGAAGCCAAAAGACGAACATCAAATTGTTCCTTCCGCATAAACTGCTGAGGATTGATATCCCGCCTCGAGAGAGTCCCCCGCACATCCGCCTCCCCGCCCTGCCCGACTTCAAGCCGCAGAGCGGCATCGAATTTCAGAGGATCCGACCCCTGACGCAGTTCCACGCTGCCCTGAAAAACCCGGGTCTGTGTATTTCCGAAATCATCAATCGCCACACCGAATTCCGTGCCGTAATCCACCACCGAAGCATTCTGGGTGCGAACCACAAACCGTTTTTCCACGCTGCTTTTGATATTTGCGACCATTGAGCCTGAATTCAGGAAAATACGGTTTGGATTCTCGATTTCAAAGACACAGGGGCCTTCAATAATCACTTGTGCACCGGAGTAGAATACAATCTCAGCCATCCCTTTAACAAGCTTCATCGGACCGGCGTATAACTCATCTCCCTCCTTGATTGCCCCATTGACACTGGCCCATTCGGCATTGACCGTCCGGGTCAATTGACCGACCAGTCGGCTCTCATACTCCGGGGCAAAATGCACAAACAGCAGCATGAATAACAGGGCCGCAATCGAGGCAATGGCAGTATAAACACTCCATTTGTTGATTCCACGGGAGGGATGGACGGGACGAACGGGCTCTTCAACGGCCTTTTCCCTGAATATTTTCACAGACGGGGCATGATCTTCGTACTCCGCCATCGCCTGCCAGGCCGCACTATCAAAAGAGCCTGCTTCCAGTGCAGTCAGTTCAAACGCACAGCCGGGTTTTCGCATCATCGAATAGAGAAGAACCGTTTCCACATAAGCTTCACAAAAGGAAGTATCCGATTTCAAATAGTCTTCAAGCCGGAAGAAATCCGCATCGGACAGTGTTCCCTCAATCGCCTGAAGCGACAGGCTGTAAATATCATCGCGTTGATGTGGCTTATCCATGGATGCCGTCCCGCTCAAATAGTGTATTTTTGATGCAATGTTGAAGCACTTCGTGAATTTTCCCCATAATCCGGTACATGGTATGCGGAGCAATGCCTCGTTCGATTGCGATATTCTTCGTCGATTTCTTTTTCACGTACCGCATTTTGAGCAATTCAAAACTCTGGGTACTGATTTTTTTTAGACAATTCTGCAGCGCATCATAGCGGTTTTCGTGAGATTCCAGTTTTTGGGTGGTTAGCAATTCTATCTTTCTCCCGATATCCGGAGAAAAAGACAGTTTGGAATGCCGGCTCTTCTCAAAATATTTCAAAACAAGATTTCGTGCAACGCTAATTCCCCAGGCAATAAAACTGGAACCCGGGGTATAATCGTTGAAATTCCGCCACATAAACGTGATCGTATCCTGCATCACATCGTCTGCATCATTGCTGTTATGAATCATCGACAGGATAAAAGCGTATATTTTATCCTGATTACCCATGAGAAGCCTGAGAAAATGCTCATCCTGCTGAACCTCATGCTTGTGATCTTTACTTTCTTCCATAGTTCCTCTGTCCTGCTTTTGTCGTCTTCAGGCTGCACCTGAAAGTCTCATCTACCTTAGAAATACGACAGAAAAATCAATTTCACAACTTTTTTGAAAATAATTAAGATTTTTCGGTCCCGTTTTGGAATTCTTCTCAAATTTCAAGGCAAGCCTTATTTCTAGACACAACAGATCTCCTTACACGCTATTGCATATATGTATATATGATATTTCTTTTTTTAAGGAAATACCTTGCGCGTGTACCATTTAGACTATTTCAAGTCTGTTTCCTTCTCGTTCTGGATAGCAAAGACCGTGTAATAATATGAACCGCTGTTGTTGCGTCACAAGCCGTCATCTTTGGCCTTCAAGAGTTACTTTGGATCATTCGTTTAAGGGATGTGAAATCAAACAATGCCTCTTTGCGGAGCAATACTGATCCGCAGAATGGTTGAGCCTGAAACCGAACAGAAACTGAAATTGCACAGCAAAAACAAAAATCCTGCGGGACAAGAGCCTGTCCCGCAGGATTGGATGGTATTAACAAATATCTGCGTTATTTCTGATGGAACAGGTCCTTGCTGGCAATTTGTTCCCGCTGACCGCCGGGACGTGTGACATGAACCTCGAGGACTTCATCGACGGAACCTTCAAAATAGAGCACCTTGATGGGGTGATATCCTTTTTTCAGCGCGACAAAGCCGCCGGCAAACTGGGCGCTATGCGGGCCGTCGCTATCGACCACCAGCTCCGAGCCGATGAACAGGCGGCTGCCGTCGTCCGACTTGGTCCAGAATTGATAGAATCCATCTTCGGGGGCGTTGTAGTAGCCGTTGAATTCCAGTCCGAATCCATCACCGCGCTTGGCGACCGAGATATCAAAGTTGGAGCACTGGCCGCGTTCCTTGGGTTCGGATTTGGCAAAATCCGTCGTCCGGCGGAAATTACCGACATAGAGAACGTAATTCAAGCCATTCTCAAGACCAGTCACTTCGACCGCGGGATTCAGGGCCTTTTTAGTCACCGTCGTGCTAAGCACACTGCTGGGGAAACATCCATCTTTAAATGCACGGACTTTGATGGTCGATGTTTTATCGACTTTAATCGGTTTCGTATAAAGAATCGAAGAGGTCTCCGGCTCGCTGCCATCGATGGTATAAACCATCTTCGCGCCATCATCATCGCACTTAAATTCAACAGTGATGGTGTCGAGGAAGACCTGCTGAGAACCGGCCGGATACGGCATCAGGGTCAGCCGTTTGCCGGGAATGGAAATCGGACGGTCAGCCTTATCAGAACCCCACTGCTTATTCGGCTCGGCACCCATCGTGAAGACCAGCGTGCCGCCATTGATAACATCGGCATGCTGGATATAGGTCTTGGCGTAAGCTTTGCCGTTCAGCGTCGCAGACTGAATATAGATGTTCTTGTCGGAGACGTTTTCGGCAACCACCTTGAAGGTCTTGCCGTTTTCAAGATTCATCGTGACAGACGGGAACAGCGGCGTACCAAAGACATACATTGGCTGGCCGGGGCAGACAGGATAGAAACCCATCGCGCTGAAGACATACCAGGCCGACATCTGTCCACAGTCATTATTGCCGCACAAACCACCGGGCTGGTCGGTGTAAAGAGTCTTGACGATTTGAGAAATCTTTTCCTGCGTCTTCCAGGGAACACCCGCATAGACATACAGATAAGCGTAGTTATGGCACGGCTCGTTGCCGTGGGCATACTGACCAATCAGGCCGCTGACATCGACATGTTCACGACCCTGGCGGACAAACATCTCGTCCATTTTCTTGATAAAGCCCTCGTCGCCATGCATCAGTTCAATCAGACCTTCGACATCATGCGGTGCAAACCAGGTATAATGCCATGAATTGCCTTCAGTGAATTCTCCGGCTCCCTCGGCAGGAAGCTGGTCAGGATTGAAGTCCGGCTTCCAGGCGCCATCAACGGTTTTGCCGCGAATGAATCCAATCGAACGATCAAACAGATTTCGGTACTGCTGCGACCGGCGTGTAAACAATTCATAATCGTCCTGATTGCCCAGTTCTTTGGCCATCAGGGCAATGCACCAGTCATCGAAGGCATATTCAGCCGTGCGTGAAACCGACTGCGAATCATCGGTCAGCGAGATGTAACCGAGTTTTTTATACTCATCGAGGCCCTGATGATCCTGCATGGCACTGTGCTTCATGGCGGTAAAGGCTTTGTTCACATCGTAGCCGCGAAGCCCCTTGGCGTACGCGTCGGCAATCACCGGAATCGAGTGATACCCGATCATGCACCAGGTTTCGTCGGAAGCCAGTTCCCAGAACGGCAGAATGCCCCGCTGTTCGTATTTGCCCAGCAGCGAATTGATAAAATCGTTGGTGCGTTTCTGCTCGATCAGCGTAAACAGCGGATGAGCAGCGCGGAAGGTATCCCACAGGGAGAACACGGTGTAATTCTCGAAGTTGTCGGCCTTGTGGACCTTCTTGTCCATGCCGCGATACTTGCCGTCCACATCTGTGAACAGGTTAGGCGCCAGGCAGCTATGATAGAGTGCCGTATAGAAGACCGTCTGATTGGCCGCCGGGCCGCCATCCACAGTGATTTTGGACAACTGCTTATTCCAGCTTTCCATGGCGCCATTGCAGACCTGCTGGAAATCCCAGCCGGGGCACTCAGCGTCCATATTCTTTGCAGCGCCATCCCAGCTTACCGCCGAAAGCGCCACTTTGACCATCACAACGCGGTCTTTGGTGGTATCAAAGCGGACATAGCACTGGATATCTTTGCCTTCAGCCTGTTTGGCGGATTCATCCAGTTTGCGATTGACTACAATCCCACTCTTGACAAAAGGCTGCGAGAACCGTGCGACAAAATACAGGAACCGATCCGGAGACCAGCCGCTTTTGCGAACATAACCCCGGACTTCACGATCGCCGACAATCTCGGCCTTGCTTTCACGAATATTGGAGCCGCCGATGTAATGGCCAAGGTCCATGATGACGTTGGCCTCTTTGGTAGCCGGGAAAGTGTACTGATGGACACCAACACGACGGTTCGTTGTCAACTTCACATCGATGTCATAATCTTTCAGATAAACACCGTAGAAACCCGCACAGGCCTGTTCCTGGTCATGAGAAAACCGGGAGCGGTATCCTTCGTCGGGATTTCGCTTGGAACCGGGTTCAAACTTCAGTTCGCCCGTTGTCGGCATAAACAGGAAGTCGCCCAGGTCGGCACAGCCTGTACCGTCCAGATGGGTATGGCTGAATCCCATGATGGATTTATCACTGTAATGATAGCCCGAACACCAGTCCCAGCCATCGGTTCCGGTATCAGGACTGAGCTGCACCATTCCGAATGGCACGCAGGCGCCGGGATAGGTGTGGCCGTGGCCGTCGGTACCAATCAGGGGATTGACTTTGGCTGCAAGCGGATAGGCTTTGGCGCGATCCTGAATCGAAGCATCGGCGGATTGGCCCCAAACGGTTGTGCCGGCCAGACCGACCGCCACGGTCAGGACCAGTGTTGCTGCTTTCTGAAAACATAGGCTTGTCATCTTGATTTCCTCACAATTAAATTAGTTCCCTGTTCTATTGCTCTGTTTCCTGCAATTTCAACTCTTTACCTATTTCATGACAGTGCTGCTTAAATTCGTGGGATTGGATAATTGAACCCGATGGACTTGGCATCCATTCCATTTTTTCGATTGTAACACATAAATGCTTTTCGTAAATTGTATAATTGTACCCAACCCCTCTCGATTGTAACATTTCGGGCTATTTTATACTGATCCTGCTTTATATTTCCCGGTTCGTTGCGGCTAAGTACAGCAGCTTCAACCACTTGCTTCTTTTGTTTGCGGAATAATCAGTCCCGTTGGGTATATTTCATTGCCTGCTGAGCAGAAACAGACTATCATTTATTCCTGATAAATAGTATCCGGAGTATAAGATGCAAACTGAGCTTCATTATGGGCAGACCACACTACCGCTGAGCATACCCGACAAAAATTGTGCGGGTTTGATTGTCCCCCGCAGGGAACAAGGTAATCCCGGCCGGAATCAGGAACTCTTGTCGGCGGTTATCCAGGCCTATTCCATCTCTTTTCAGAATCAGATACACAACCGCAGGCTTTGTATTCTGCTGCCGGATGCGACACGCGATTTGCCGGTAGTCGATTGCCTTACCGCAGTTGCCCCCCTGCTTCAAAAGGCCGCTTCCATCCGATTCATCCTGTGCACAGGCACCCATCCGGCAAAAACACAAGGCAATCTCGTCCTGTGTGACCAGGTTCGCCGGATATGTCAGGCTGCCGGCCTTCACACCTGCGACATCATGGTTCATGACTGCCAGAACGCAGACTTCATCAACATCGGCATTACCCAGCGCGGCACTGCCATCCGCTGCAATACCGCCATCCAGGACAGGGGGATATTCCTCGTCCTTAGCGACGTGAAACCACATTACTTTGCAGGCTATTCCAATCCGGTCAAGAATTTTGTTCCGGGCATCTGCGATTATGAAACAGCGCGCGGCAATCACAGTCTCACGCTTGATGCCGCCAGCGGCTATTGTTCCCATCCGTATCACCCGGACCCTGCACGACAAAATCAACCCCTTGCCGCCGACCAGGTCGAGGCGATGGAGCAAATCGTACAGGGAAGACCTGTTGATGCACTGACAACCATCAGCTCGCATCGGGCGATTCAATGGGCAGCATTTGGCCCAATCCGGGAAGTCTGTGCAAAAGCATTTGCGCAAGCGGATCAATTCAATCTGCACCTCATCAATCCGGTCGAACGGCTGATTGTCAGCCCCGGCGGGCATCCCAATGATATGGATCTCTATATCGCCCAGCGTGCGTTGGAATTGACCGAACAGGCCGTCATTGATGGCGGCGAAATCCTGTTCTGCTCAGCCTGCCGGCACGGCATCGGCCCAGCCAACTCCATGAATCATTTCTGGAACCTGCTGACTCTGCCTTTCGATCAGATATATGAAGCTGTACAGGGCCAGTATAAAATGTTCAGCCACAAACCCTATCGTTTTGCCAAACTCATCCAGCGGTTGCGAAAACTATGGGTCTATTCCGAATTGGCCGATGACCAAATTCTCTCAGCCCACATGCAGCCGACACATCACCCTCAGCAAGTCGTGGACACCTGGATACAGGACAATCCTCAAGTCCGAATCCTGGTCGTTGATGGCGCCAACAAAATCGGCATCAAAAGACATACCCGATACATTTGAAGGTATATAAAAAATTCATCACCCATCTCCCCTCTTGACATAGTGTTAGTTTTCTATTAAATAGGTCAAAATTTTATATTCAAGGAACACCGAAATGCCCAATAAACACAGATTAGCCTTGCAGACGCTTTCACGGTTTTCACTATATACCCTCGGGATGCTGGCCGGTTTGGCATCTTTGCCGCACCTGCTTGAACCCGGCGACTTTGTGCTGTTTTATGAGAATGGTCCAATCGAATGGCTGCAGTTTGCTCTAATGGGACAAGCCGCGGTTATTTTCGGTATTGGAGCCTGGAAAGAACCGCCGATGAGATGCCTGTTTCTGCAATTCAGTGTTGTTTCTGCCATTGCCGCAATCCGCGAAATGGACGGTTTTTTTGATCGAATTCCTGTTATTCGGTGGGAAATGCCTGCAGCGGGTCTGCTGCTTTTTGCTATTTTGTATGGCTGGCGTCACAGAACCACCCTTGGCCCTCAAGTTGACTATTTCGTTCGTACGGCCCCATTTGGCGTCTTGTGGGCAGGTTTTGTTGTGATTGCCCTGATCGCCCAACTCGTCGGCAACGGCCGGTTTCTGGAACTGGTCATGGGCGATGATTATCATCGTGATTACAAACGCGTCATCGAAGAAATTACCGAACTGTTCGGGTACCTGATTTTCCTTCTGGGTGCGACAGAAACAGTCCTTTTTGACGACAAAGCCCATCGAAACGCAATGCATTTGAGCAACGAGAATCAATAACGCCATAGATCAGATTTTCACTCCTTAATCGCTCACTATAAAATTTTCTTGAATTTAAATCATTATCGGACTATAATATATAATGATTTAATGACAGGAGTCGGCTTTAATCCATAAAAAGAGACAGAGCAGTAAAAACACTGCAGGTTTGCTGTTCAATGCAATACTGACGGTGAAATGTAGCTGTGTGATTTTTCATGTGATTGTGCATCTTTCAGAACATCTCATCGCCGTGGGCATTGCCCAGTTTCGTACAAAATCTCATAACATGCGGTCTGACAACATCGAGTTCTGCGACTTACAGAAACAGCTATTCGTAACACGAGCATCGGTTCATAAAAGCCTTTACACAGTGTAATGGCTTGAAAATAAGAGCCCTGTTTTTGGAGGATATGTTATGAAGAGGTACTGTTTATTCATGGCCATGATGTGCCTGCTGTCAATTTTATGCCCAGCAGAGGTCATTCGAACTACGGAATTCGGTCAGGGCGCCGATACCTATGTCACCAATGACAATAACAGTCAGGGGCCCAATACCAATCTGGGAACCGAAGTCAGAATGCGGGCATGGCGTCAATTGGCCGACACACGATGCAAAATTGCTTATATCCGATTTGACATCACTGACGTGGCCGGCAACCTGAGCGGCGCAATGATGAAGTTTGCCTATACCTCAATGAAAGGCAGCGCCAGCACCATCAGTGTGTATGGTCTCAATGATGGTCCCAATGATTTCTGGATCGAAAGCGGAACCGGCGGGATAACGTATAACACTGCTGCGGGCCTGATTCCCAATCCCCCCACTACCGCAGGTAATTATGGTGTCGATCTTACTGAGGCGACACTGCTTGGAACATTCACCAGTATTGCGGCTGCAACCCTGCCCCAATCGGTCACTACCGATCCAGCCACGCTGGACCTGGAGGCGTTTCTGAAAGCCGATACCAATAATCTGATAACTTTTTTCTTTATCGGGCCCAATGATGAAGATGAAATCGCCACCAAAGAAAACACAACCTATGATCCGCCGACCCTCATTATGCCCAATGCCGTTGAAGGCGGTCCTGCTAATCCCACACCCGCCGACGGCAGCACGATTACCAATTTGAGTCTGCCGCAGTTATGCTGGGAGAATTATGCAATTCAGCGTGCCAAACTCTGGTTCGGGGCGGTTGATGCCAACGACATCGATTATCAAAGCCGCCTGACTGCCATTGGGACAATTGATGTTGCTGGAGAAGGTGAGCAAACCTGCTTTGCGATTCCCGCTGAGTATTTGCCGCTGAGCGTTCCGGTAACCTATACCTGGGTGGTTGAGGGATATGCTTATCCGCCCGAAGACCCCAATCATTTCGGCGAACCCAACATGCTGTTTGCAGCCATGGTGTGGAAATTTTATACCTCCGCGATTCCGATCGTCAAGGAAAGCCCGACCGATCAGTATAAGTTTGCCGGGGAAACGGCAAGTTTCACTGCCGCCTTTGAATCACTGACCAATCTGACCGGAGTCACATGGTATCGGGGTGATACCGCAGTAAGCACAGATGATCCTGATGTTACGATTATAACCACACCGCTGGGAGACAAACAGTATTCAACCACACTGACCATCAGCAATACCGCAATTGCGGATGATGGGGCCTATACGTGTACTGCTCAAAATTCCGCAGGCGCTTCGGATCCTACGGATATCGGATACCTGGTCATCAAACGCAAGCTGGCACAGTGGTCATTCGAGAATAATGTCGATGATGCAACGGGCGTTTACCATGGAACTCCCTTCGGTGAGCCGGTTTATGCTGCCGGAAGAGTGGGGCAGGCGCTGGTGTTTGACGGTGTTGATGATTATGTGAAACTGCCCGAAGGATTTTCCAATTTCCATCCAGGTCTGACATTTACAGTCTGGGCCAATCCATCAGCAGCCAATAGCTGGGCACGCTTCTTCGACTTCGGCAATGGGGAAGGCCTCGACAACCTGTTTATCACCCGCAACGGAACCACTAACAATTTAACATTCAACACCTATAATGGATTAGTCACTGCCAACGCTGCCCTGACTTTGAACGAATGGCAGTTTTTTGCCATCGCAATGACCCAGGCAGGCGATGTAACGATTTATAAAAACGGGCTGCCTGTTCAGACTGGAACCCTGGGTGTACCCACGGCTATTACTCGCACCAGCAACTTCATCGGTGAGAGCAACTGGGCAACCGACGCTCTCTATGTCGGAATGATGGATGAAATGCAGATATACAACTATGCCCTGGACGCCGACACCCTGGCTACCATGTATGCGGACGTCGCCGGAACCTACTGTCGGAATAGACCGGAGCTGGACTGGAGCGGCAACTGCGTGGTTGATCTGGCCGATTTTGTCGAATGGGCCAATGTCTGGCTGGAGTGCGGATTGTGGCCGCAATCGGCATGCAGTGAACTCTAACCTGCCGAATGTCCGGTATCAGGCGGGCGGCAAAGGCCGACCGCCTTTGCGCTAAAATAAGGCTGTATTCCTCACAAAAACAACGCAAATTGGAAATATTAAAGATTTTACTTGACTTTTGACGTGGTTTTCCGAAAGAATATACAGAAAGATTATGAATACTGCATATTGTTCCAATTCGTTCAGAGCTGACAGCGGCAAGGCCGCGGCGATTATGCTGCGCTCCAAGGCGCTGGTACTTGCTTCGGTACTGGCTATTTCATACGGGAGAAAACCGCTCTGATATCAGGACAATAAAGTAATCAAACACTAAAAGGCCTTTCAGAGCGAGACAGTTCTGAAAGGCCTTTCTCATTTACTGGAAAGAAAACTATGAACAGCACAATCAAGAATACAGCAATGGCAAACAGTCGAACCCATGTTTTGAAAAATGGCGAGGTCCTTCTGGTCCGCCCGGCAGGTCGGGAAGATACGGCGGAGGTGATGGAGTTCTTTGCGGCCGTATTTGCACAGGACACCGAGATGCTGGCGATTTATGATGAGTCGCCGGAGTCGTTTACCATGGAAGCCCTGTGGCGGCGTCTGAATCGCTATCAGACTGCCAATAACGGCTTGCTGCTGACGGCATGGCTGGACGACAAGATTATCGGCATCGCCGAGATATCCTGCGATATGGGAGCTGCGGGTACATACTCGGGCCGGGTGGGCGTCAGCGTCCTTGCAGACTATCGCGGGCGGGGAATCGGCAGTGCACTGATGTACTCTTTGATTGGCTGGGCCAGGAACCATCCGACCCTGGAGATGCTGACACTGAGCGTGCCGGCCGACAACCGGATAGCGCGGCTACTCTATGAAAAAACCGGCTTCCAGGAAGAAGGACGCCTGACCAAAGCCACGCAATCCGCAGACGGCCAGTTTATTGATGCGATTATGATGTATAAATTCGTGAAATAGTCCATCGGAAAATTTCGTGTGGTCCATAAATGGTCAATTTTGTATAATGCGTAATGTAATAGGATAAATCCTGTTTTTCTGCGTATCATATAGTCAATATACTGTATTAGGCGGGTTTTTTATGCCGCAGGTGCCAGCGTTCAGAAAAAGATATAGATATGCGTCCTGGATAGCTTGCTTTGTTTTCGGTTTTTGTGTGATTCGAACCGAGGGGGCGACCCTTGCATCCTGGCGTTTCGAACAAGGACCGGCCGGGAGCGACATCACCAGGCCTTTTGGCGCTACTGACAGTTCAGGCAATGGCAACCCTCTGGACCCAGGCACCGCCGGTGGGCAGGAAGGATTTCGGTATCTGTCCGAAACCGCCTATAATCCGGTCTGCCAAACCTCTGTGGTCAATGCGTACAGCATTAAAAACACAGGGTACGCCCCTTCCCTACAGACTCGCTCGAAAACAACAGCTCAGGGACCCGGAAGCAATCCGGCGGGTATAGATATCGAAGCCATTACCCCCTCGCAGTTCACCATTGAAGCCTTTTTCAAACCCGAAAACGGCGGATACCGTACGATTGTCGGACGGGATGCCAAGAGCGTAACAAGTTCTGATTCCAATCTGGCTGCTTTGTATTTTCAGATATGTCCTGATCAAAGCGTTGCGATTGTGTTTGTGGATGTCTCCGGTTATGTGCATCGGGCCGCTTCTCCTGCGGGAATGATCCGAGGGTTCGATTGGAGTACAGATCCTGATGGAAAAACAGGACGCTGGTATTACATGGCCGCCGTCAATGACACAGCGACGCTGAAACTTTATCTGGCCGACATCAGTGCGGGAACCGATCCATTCCTGATAGCTCAAACCGACATGACCCTCAGCAGCAGCCCGAATCGCGCATTGACCAGAGGAACCACCAGCGGCACCGACTGGCACACCGGGGCCTGGTCGGTCGGAAGGGGCATGTACAATGGCGCTCGCACGGACCGTGCCTATGGATATATCGATGAAGTCCGAATTTCCGACACGGCGCTGCCGGTCAGCCAGTTCCTGATGATGCCTAAGCCCACCCGAGACAACAATCCCATCATGGACGCCGCAGACCCGCATATCCTGCTGGTTGATCAGAAAGCCTGGATTTATCCGACCAGTGGACATTACCGTCGCTTTTATGCTTATTCCTCATCGAATCTGGTGAACTGGCAATCATATAGTGCGATTTTGAATTTCGATCAGATTCCCTGGATTCCCGCCGGCAAGCATGCCTGGGCACCGGCGATGGTCCGCAAAAACGGACGGTACTATTTCTACTATTCGGTGGGGCCCAAGCCCTCGCACATCGGAGTGGCAAGCGGACTGTCACCCATAGGCCCCTTTACCGACAAAGGCTCGGCGCTGCTGTCCGACAATAACGCCGCGAATTTTGAGGCTATCGATCCGATGGTCTTTACCGATCCGGCCTCGGGGATTTCGTATTTATACGCAGGCGGCAGCGCAGGCTCGCGGCTGCGGGTGTTTGAACTCAATGCCGACATGATGAGCTTTGCCCGCGAGATCACCGTTACCAACCCGCCCTACTTCACCGAAGGCGCCTTTATGCACTATCGTAAGGGAGTCTATTACCTGTCCTACAGCAATGGAAGCTGGAATAACGATACCTATTCAGTGCATTACTGCACGTCGAGTACGCCGACTGGCCCTTGGACCTATCGCGGCAAAATCCTGTCCAGTGAAGGCTGGTTCAAGGGACCGGGACATCATTCCTTTATGTACAACGGCGCCCTCGATGAGTGGTATATCGTATATCACCGCTGGAATGAGCGACTGGATAGCGGCCCCTATTCCGGATCCCGTTCAGTGGCTATCGAGAAAATCAGCTATGATGGGGATGCCATCAAAACCATCATGCAGACCGACACCGGCGTCGGGCCGGTCTGGCTGGGAGATCATCTGCGGTCGGACTTCGACCGGGATAATGAGGTGGGTCTGTCGGATTTGCTGACACTGGCTGATGTCTGGCTGACCGCCAACACCATGGCAGATATGGTTCCCGTCGGCGGCGACGGCATCGTCTGCCTGCAGGACATGAATTTCTTCGCCGCCCAATGGCTCAAAAAACTCTGAATCAACTCAAACCAGATACCCATCCAATCCGGTGATAAAGAATCCGATCACCAGTATGAAAACACGATTGGATCGGCGTAGGCACCAAAGACATTTTTTGAATAGTGCTTATCCATATCCCGCACTGGTTTCGACGAGACAGAGCCATCCATCTTTCCTAAATTTCCAGAGCCGTTCGGTGCTATTTCCCGCGGGTCATCTCGAATCTCCCCATAAAGCGGGCCCTGGCTGGAATGTGAAATAAAGGTTTTGTACTGGGATTCGCTTTGGCTGACTTTGCAGGCCAGCAGCGGCAGATAACCCGGATCGGTTAAACGGTAGGGACTTTTCCATTTTAGCGCAGCCGTACCCGGATCAGGCCAGGCTTCCGCAAAATGACCTCCGAAATAATTATACCCGATCCAATATGCGGGCCAGTTATTGGTACGGTTCCAGCTTGGGATAAACGGCTCGCCGGTCCACTCGGAATCCTCCTGGATGTGCATGGGGATACTGTTGCACATCATCGTCCGGGTATCTTTGAGGTATTGCGACAGCGGGATAAACGACGTTTCATGCATATAGTCAAGCTGGCTCCAGCCCTTTCCTTTTTCGTATGCCTTGAAATTATTACCCATTGCTCCCAGCGGCAATTTACCGCCGCCGGTTTCTGTTCCATAAACCATTAAGGCCGTCGCCCCATCCTTGATGCGTGCAGCACACATCGTTCTTCTGGCGATATGCTTGGCCCGGCTCAAAGCAGGTACCACAATGGACAGTAATAAGGCGATAATCGCTATGACAACGAGCAGTTCGATAAGCGTAAACGCGCTATTCCTTTGCTTATGCATACACGTTCCTTTCACACTAATTTATTACTGTGTCCAGCCGGGCAGAGAAGGTGTCGAAGGTAAATTCGACACCTTCTGCTCGCATATTCTGTAATTCTATTGAGTTTACCAATTATCTGCGTTTGAGCATGCCAATCGCACCCAAACCCAGCAGCAGCATCGTTGCCGGTTCTGGAATCTGCCCAACCAGTACAATATCATCCACAAAAAGAGCACCTGTACCATAATAGGTACTGTTGACACCAACCGTAATGTGTTCGACGTTATCCAGGTTCATTCCGGCCACCATATTGGCAGCAAAAGGAATCTCCCAGACGATGCCATTGGGCCAGCCGGTACCGCTTGGGGTTACATCGCCGGGATAACTGGCACCCATGACTTTCTGTCCCCAGCAATCATAAAAAGTCAGAAAGACGTCGCCTCCCGAACCACCGAGGTTGCCCCACGGCTGCGTGCTGTTGTTAACCGGAACGGCAAAGGTCATTTTGATTGCATAATAACCCGGATAGGTCAGATTTACGCCGTGAACATTATGGACGGCACCCTCTAAGGCAAATTTCGTCTGGGCAAAGTACGGTGAATTTTGATTGTTCTGGATCAGCATCGACTGCCCATTCAGAACATTTTCCAGCGTTTCACTGGTGATATTCGAATTGACATTCGGCACCCATGCCGCGCGCAGGGCATCACTGTCGGCATAGTCTTCAAAATCATCCACCACCGTCTCAAAAGTGGTGCCCGCCATGCAGATACAAGTCAGTACGGCCATTAGAATCACACACGTTCTCATCTTTACACCTCCTGAAAAAAGTTAGTAATGTATTTTCATATTCAACTGTGTTTTCATGGTTCGATTTACTCGATTAATGTGCTTACCATCCAATTTTCACTCAGTTCCAGAACATCCTGCAGATTCACTATGCAATCACCATTCACATCGCCGGCAGGCACAGCAGAACAGACAAGGCCGCCGCCGGACACGCCGATATCATCAAAATACACCGTTCCGGCCCCATACCATTGCGATGTAAAAAAGATATCCAGCCGGCCAATACGCGTAATCTCTTCCGAAGCAATCGGACTCAGGTCAATATCCCATCGCGTCCAGTCGCCTGCCTGCGGCGTACCAAAGAGGGCGGTCAGGACCGTTGTGCCGTAACGGTTTACAACGTTGACCTGCATGGGTTCCTTTTTTACGGTACACCTGAACCACAGCGTCAATGTATCATTGCCGGTCCAGTCCACCCCGGAGGAATCACCCACTCCGAACGAAGCTTTTGCATAATAGGGTGAACTGCCGTTATTATACTGATATTTCATAGCCTTCGCCCCGCTGTGCACAATGGATGTATCCACAGACAGCATCACGTTGGAAGAAGACGTCCACTCGCCGGTCAGGGCGGAGGTATCATTGTAGGATTCAAAATCGTCAATAACCTGGGGCGGGCCGCTGACATGATAATCCGTCAACCACTCTGAAGCCACCTGTTCGAAATCATCCATTCCAACACGGCAATCTCCGTTCAGATCGCCTGTCAGCAGGGCATTGCATTCATTGATGACCGCTGTGATAGTCAGCGTGCTTTCAGGAGACAAGGCAATATCCAGTATCGACGATTCGTAATTGAAATGGACGCTCGAAGACTTATCGACAATGGCACCCGACTCATATCCCACCACGGCAGTTGTCATGAAACTGGCGACGCCTTTTATCTTCACCGTGCGTGTTACGGTATTGGCCGTGCTGTTGGCAAAGGCCAGCACCAGCCGGTGATCGCCAATAAAACCCGCCGCAGTAACAACCGAGTCGTCCCATGTCCTTCGCAGCACCATGGCGCCGTTGGGGATATATGGAGCAAGTGTTTGCATCACGTAATAGACCGGCCGAAGAGTTGAATCCGTTCTCAAAAAGCCGGACATGGGCGACGTTTGCCAGCTCTGATTGGCCGCCTCCCAGTAACACAGTACATTCGCCCCGTTGTTGAGCAAGGTCAGCGAATTCTCATAACACCGCTGAGCAAACTGAGCCGTCTCTGTGTAGCTGTCCCCATAGTTCACACCATTATACAGTCTGATTCCTGTGGCATATTCGGTAACGATAATCGGTTTGAGACGATCAGGGTCTGCATCAGCCACCGCCATACCAAAGCTATCCCGCCATCGCGTGTCGAGGAAACTCGGCAAGGCATCCGTATTGCCCCAGCCTTCATCCCAGGCATGGGTGGACCAGCCTGCCAGCGCCGCTTTGCCGTCATTATCGAGGGCATTGATCCAGGACGGCCCATGATAAAGATAGGCAAGTCCCGGTCCAACAATCCCTACCTCCGCCAGTCCCCTGCTGTCGAGTGCCTGGCGGACTTGTTTGACAACGGTGTTGTAATCTGCCGGAGGGATATAAATATTCCAATCCCCTTCCGGTTCATTAGCCAATTCTATGTATCTGATCTGCAATCCGCGACTTGTGAAAAAGTAAACCTGGGACGCCCAAAGCCTTGCAAAATCGTCAAAATTGTCGGCTTTCAGACGTCGATTGGTGCCAAGCCAGGCCGAGGGACCACCGAACATATTCAGGATGACCTGAACATCCAAACGCTCGGCCATCTGCAGTGACGCCGTTATGCTGTTTCCTCGTGTGGTCCCATTGTATTCAGAGCTGACATAGGCATCCATTTGAGCCTGTGTGGCATCCGTAGGCGGGTTGCTGCATCCGCCGGGACACATGCGCATGTACCTGACGTTCAGATCGGTAAACAGACTCTCTACACGCATGTCGCCCGGCCAGACCTGAGCGCCAAATCCCGAAAACGGGCCTGACACATCGGTGACATCAAATTCCATGTCCACTGCGTTGGCCGTCGTCATGATACACATAATAAACACCAAAATAGATACTGATACTCTGATACGCATGAATTCGCCAAATCATCAGAACGGACAATCGTCCTCATAGAGCATTTCACATTGGAGCCATTCACTTATTAGGATCGCCGCATCCGCAATGTCCACCTTGCCATCGCGTTCGTTATCAATCAGAAAGTCCGCACCCATACAATAATCCGGCGCAGCACAATCCGTCCGGCCCCACTGACTGGCCAAAACGGCAAAATCCGGCAAATGCACTAAACAGTTCTGATCGCACAAGTCGGCTCTCAGACCACAGACATTCACATGGATATCGTCCACATAGACTACACCCGTACCATAATCAAGAGGCTGAAATTGGATATCAATACGGGCTATTTCATCCAAAGCCTTCGGATTCGTCACAAGCACGGAACGCAAATCAATATCCCAGCGCGTCCAGTCCCCGGCAGTCAAACGGGCTCCGCCATTATACGTATAAGATGCTTTGTTCGAGCCACCTCTGTCATATAAGCTGAGCCTTAGATACCCTTCAGGATCAGTCACCTTGAAATGCATCGTGAGTGTCGTATAGCCCAGGGCATTCCAGTTATATCCCAGATGCCTGACATTTTTGCTGAACGTCACCTTGGTCCACCAGGGATCCGCTCCGTTATTATACTCTACCTTCATGGCATGATTGCCGTTGAAGACCTCCGTATCTTCAAGGGAAATCATACAATTTTTTGTCCCAGGGGTGACATTCAGCAGCAGATCATTATTATCATCATACATCTCAAAGTTATCAATCACACCACCCTGACCGGTATGACTGACCGTTAAATTATCGATCAACACAATGCCGCGGCCATAACTGGTCGGCATCATGCCGATCCCGATACCCCAGACATTTGACAGGGATTCAAACTGATAGTCGATGTCGGCGCGCCAGTAAGTCCAGTCCGGCAACTGGGTCACTCTGTAAAACCGTGCAGCCCCCAGCGGAACCAGGTTGGCGTGTGTCATGGAATCATTCGGATCGGGAGATGTATAGATCACAACATACATATCCTCAAGACTTTGCAGCGAGATTCTGCCTTTGACCCACATGCCAAAGGTATCATACATCGACCAGTCCTGCGCCTCAG
>CAZKAI010000005.1:55644-62724 GCA_964550565.1 uncultured Pirellulales bacterium | reverse complement strand
AAGGGGGCGACCGCGGGTTGCCCGTACGGGAAATTGGGGGGAGGCGGATTTTGGGTATGGGGAATCGAATTCTGACACAGAAAAAACAATCCTCTATCCAAAAATCCCTGTAAAAGAATCGAATTGCCATTATAATAGTGTGGGAATGTTCTTTCTCGTGGCGGATGGAACCGTCAACGGGGAACTGAATTTATGGCAAAACGACAGAAAAAACTGAAATTATCGGACCAGATATATCAGATTTCGACGCTTGCGGCGGGCAATTTCGAGCTGCAGGAGGTGTTGGATCGACTGGCCGAGGCGGCGGTGAAGGTGACCGATACGACCGCCTGCTCCATCCGGCTGCTGGACGACAACACCGGCGACCTGAAGATGCGCAGCACCTACGGCCTGAGCGAGAAATACCGCGATAAAGGCCCGGTGACGCTGGACGAGCCGGTCATCAAGGAGGCCTTTTCGGGCCGGGCGGTTGTGCTGGATGATATGCGGCTGGACCCCCGCGTCCGTTACCGGGAGGCCACCATTCAGGAAGGCCTTATCAGTCAGTTGACGGTGGCGATGACCTTCAAGGGCAAGCCGCTGGGGGTGCTGCGGCTGTACAGCCCTGAACCCAACCGGTTTAACCGTCAGGCGATCCGCGTGGCAAGGCTGGTGGCCAGCCAGTGCGCAACGGCCATCACCAACGCGCGGCTGTTTGGTGAGGCGCTGGAGGGCGCTAAGATGAAGCAGCAAATGGACTTAGCGGCGGCCGTGCAGCGACGGATGATCCCCGAGAAAGCCCCCTGCATGTGCGGGCTAGACCTGGCTGCCATTTATAAACCCTGCCACGAAATCGGCGGCGACCTGTACGATTTTTTTGCCATCGACGACCACCGGATTATCGTCTCGATTGCCGACGTCATCGGCAAGGGGGTGCCGGCGGCGATTATGATGAGCATGTTCCGCGGCTCCATGCGGGCCTACGCCGATGGCGGCTATGGTCGGCATGAGATGCGGGAGATCATCCAGAAGCTCAACCTTGTGGCGTGCCGGGAGTGCCGGAATGGGGAGTTTATCACCCTGTTTCTGGCCTGTATCGATATCCAGGACAGTACGATCACCTATTGCAACTGCGGGCATGAGCCGGGGCTGCTACTGCCGGCGGGAAAGCCGGTGCAGAACCTCGAAACGGGCGGGCTGGTCATGGGGCTGATGGAAAATGCCCAATATGAGACAGAAACGCTCCCCTTCAACAAGAACGACTGTCTGCTGCTGTACACCGACGGGCTGATTGACGCGGTCAACTTTGAGGGCAAGATGTGGGGCAAGGAACGCCTGTTGTCGGTGCTGGATTTGTATCGCGAATCGTCGTCGGCGCAGTTGGTGCATACCATCCTGGGCTATCGGCGGCGGTTTGTGGGGCTGGCCAGCCAGTTTGATGACACCAGCGTCCTGGCCATTCGCAAGATTGAGTAATCAACGCCGGCTGCGAGGCGCTGATTCAGAGGGCAGGGCATGAATCCATCGTCTTATCCAAATGATCCCGACACTACGGCTCGGACAGGCAAGCTGGCCGATGCGGCGGAGTGTCCGGTTTCGCTGGTGGGGTCCAAAATCCATACCCTTGCCCGGCTGATGAAGACGGGCTTGACTGTGCCGGAGGGGTTTTATCTCACCACGCAGGCTTATCGTGAGCATATCCGGCAGGAGGCGATTGCGGCTGTGATTGACGCGGGGCTAAGCGATGCGGGCACGATTGAAAAGCCGGATGCATGGCTGGGGCAGGTGCGGGAGGCGATTACCGGTACACGGCCGGAGCCGGGGTGGGTTGAGGCGATTCAGGCATTGTATCAATCGATGGGCGGGCGGGCTGCGGCGGTGCGGTCGTCGGCGACGATGGAGGATTCGGCGGAGCATTCCTTTGCGGGCCAGCATGAGTCGTTTCTGGGGATTACGGATTTTGAGTCGTGCGTTGCGGCAATCCTGAAATGCTGGGCGTCGCTGTGGACGCCGCGGGCGTTTGCCTATCGGCAGAAAAATCATATCGAGCATGCGGCGGCTGAGATGGCGGTGCTGGTGCAGGTGATGGTGGGGGCGGATGTTGCGGGAGTGGTGTTTACGGCCAATCCTGTAACGGGGGCTGCGGAGCAGATGGTCATTGAATCCTGTACGGGTCTGGGCAAGGCGCTGGTCGATGGGGAGATATCGCCGGGTCGGTGTATTGTGGGGCGGGATGGGGCGATTGCGTCGCAAAGTCCAGCGGAGCAGGCCTTCTGCTACAGGCTTGATGAACGGGGGCAGTGCGTCCGGCAGACACTGGAAACGGAGGCGGAGCGAGGGCATACGCTGGCACCGGAGGAAGCCGGACGGCTGGCGGGTGCGGCAATACAAATCGAAACGGCTTTGGGCGGGCCGCAGGATATCGAATGGGCGGTTGAAAAAGGGGCGTTGTTTATTCTGCAGAGCCGGCCTGTCACGACGCGACCCAAAGCAAAGACATTCGAGGATCGGCAGGTCTGGAGCAATGCCAATACCGGGGAGGTGCTGCCGGATGTGGTGACGCCGATGACATGGGCATTTATTCAGCGGATGCTCAAGCCGCTGTTCAGTTCGGTCTGGCGGCTTTCGGGAAGCGACCTGGGAGACAACACGGTCATCGGGCTGGTGGCGGGCCGGGCGTATTTCAATCTGAATACGACGGTTGCAGCGCTGTGGCATTTTCCATGGATTCTTCGTCGGGCCGATACGATGGGGGATTCGTTTGGCGGCGAGGCCGGCGAGGCCATCAAAAAAGGACTGCTGAAGTTTACTAAAGATGACCTGCCCGACGTCAAAGGGAGTTTGTGGAAATTCATCCGGCGGCTGCCTGAGGCGGCGTGGAAATTTGGTGTGCAATATCGTCCGCGCCGGGGGGAACTGCTGCTGGAGATTATGCATTTACTGACCGATGAACAGAATCGCAAAGACTATTCGAAGATGAGCGATGAGGAGATGGCACGGGAACTGCTGGAGTCGGCCAATTCCAGTACGGCCGGGTGGGATTTGATTATGGTGACAGGGGCACTGTCGGCGTATCCGGTGCTGCGATTTGTGTGCAAACGATGGCTCAGCGAGCAGGATAACAAGCTGATCAACAAGCTGGTTCGCGGCCAGGGCGGGCTGGAGGATGTGCAGGCGGGGTTTGAGTTGTGGGACATGGCAAAGCTGATTTATGAGCAGCCGTCGCTGCAGTCTGCGTTTGCATCGTCACAGACCTGGGAGCAGTTTCGGGGGCACATCGAATCGAGTCCGTCGGGGCGGGCGTTTCTTGCGACATGGGATGCGTTTATGCTGCGGCATGGGCATCACTGCCGAGGGGAAATTGAGTTATCGAATCCGCGGTGGTCTGAGACGCCCGATTATGTGCTGGGGCTGGTTCGGAATTATTATGCGGGAATTGATTCGTTTAATCCGAGACAGCGGGCGGCGGAACACCAGAAACAACAGGAGGAACTGCTGGAGCTGATTGGTCGGAAGCTGCGCAATCCGCTTAAGCGATGGTATGTCCGGCGGCTGGTCAATCGATTTCAAATCGGGGCCCGGCTGCGGGAGAACTGGAAGAATGAGGCGATACGTTTTATCGCGTGGCTGCGGAAGTGGCTGCTGGAATTGGGGCAAAGGCTTTGTGCGGCCGGGATGCTTGAGCGGACGGAGGACATCTTCTTTCTGACTTTCGATGAATTGCCTGCTGCGGCCAGGAGGCAAAATCGGGACCCGCTTCGAGCCGCCATCCAGACCCGGATTGCCGAATACCGGTATTATCAAAGTCTTCAGCCTCCGTCGCTGATTTTTGGGCGGTTCGATGCGTCGTTGTGCAGGCCCCAGAAAGTGGATTCCGCGACCCGGTTGTTTCACGGGATATCGGTTTATCCGGGCAAGGTGACGGGGCCTGCCCGCGTGATTTTGAGGGCTGATGACAAGGCCCAGGTTCTGCCGGGGGAGATTCTGGTGGCACCGTTTACGGATCCGGGGTGGACGCCGTATTTTGTGACGGCTGCGGGCGTGGTGATGGACCTTGGGGGACTGCTGTCGCACGGCAGCATTATCGCCCGCGAGTTTGGAATCCCGGCGGTGGTCAATGTGGGGCCGGCCACGCAGGTCATCCGGACCGGACAGACTATTCTGGTGGATGCCGACGAGGGCAAGGTCGTTCTGTTAGATTGATTTGCCAAAGCGCCCTACCGCGATTCTTCGGTCGGCACAGAAGCGGCACTTTCGCCAAGACGGTCAAAGAAGCCCTGCTTGCGGAGATATTGATAGATATAGGACACACCGACCAGCGTCAGGCCGGTGGCGAGGAAGGCCGTGATGCGGTAGATGCTCTTGACTTCGCTCATATCAAACAGGAATATCTTGGCCAACAGGATTCCGAACTGGCCCAGGGCCATATAGCGAAGGAGGGCAATCCGGCGATTAAAGCCCACAATCAGCAGGACTGCACCATAGGCCGCCCACAGCAGGGACAAGCTCATGTGGGCCTTGAACTTCCAGTTGAGCAATCCCGGGCCGTATTGGTCCAGACAATACCAATAAACAAAGACCTGTTCGCTGAGAATGGTCCAGAGCATAACAACCCCGGCAAGGCCGAAGCTCTGGTGCCATTTGGAGGCAAGTCCTTCGATGCGATTTTGTTCTCGAAACTGTATGGCGGCGATGAAGATGGCTGCGACGACGGATGCCTGCACGGCAAGCGAGCCGTTCAATAGAAAACGAAATGCCGAGTGATACAGCATGTCGAGATTGGCGATGGCGGTGATGGCGCCGATGACGGCGACCAGAACCGCGGCGGCCCTGCATATCAGACCGGCCGGGCAGACGGGCCGGGAGACAACGGCAACCATAAAGACAGCCGCTGCCAGCAGAAATGCCTGCAGGGTTCGTGTGTCAATCAGAACGTCTGCAACTTCCTGATGACTCCAGTAGCGATGCCATTCGAGGACGCCGGTGCCCAGCAGCACAGCAACGGCGATGACATAGAGCCATTGTGACTGCAAGGCATAGCGTTCGGGATCGGGGGTTTTCCAATAGCGATAAAGCAGATGCTGGATCGCGGCACCCAGCCCCACGCACAGCCACGTGCCGAAATGGGCATTGAGGATGGGGTGATACTCGCCGACATGGCCGAAGATTGCCAGCAGACCGGCTACACTGGCTGCCAATGCGATAAACCCGGCACCGCAAATCAAGGTACCGTGATATATCAGGCCGGCCAGCGTGAGGACAACACTAAAGAAGGCAAAGATACACAGCAGGCCCTTGGGGAAGAGTTCGTTAGCCTGGGCACTGCTGAAGGTCATGTCGCAATAGGCATTCCATTCCAGTCCGCAGGCAGTGATTAAAACGACGGCGGCAATGATAAAGAGTATTTCGCTAATGGTGGAATATTCGGGCTTTCGCGATGCGTTGCGACGATAAACTATGTGACTGGCCAGGATACCGGCGGCGGCACACAGCCATGTCCCGAAGATACCGTTGAAGACAGGAGTGAACGATGCATCCTGCGATGGCAGAAAGAACAGCCCGACAAGGCTTAATCCCATCGCCAGAAATCCCATGCCCTGCATCCAGGAGCCGGCATAGAGAATTCCGGCGGCAATCAGAATCACGGATTCAACCGTCCAGCCGATGACTAGGGCATGCGTCTCAAAATACAGAGGCAGGGCTGCGGTCAGGAACGCGGTGCCGGCAATGCCCATAGCTGTCCACAGATTCTGATCCTGTTTGCAGCGGACACGAGAAACAACCGCGGCGATCCAATAGGCCGCACCGAGCAGTGCGGTACAGAGGGCCAGTTCCGGGCGGAACAGTTCTTCGAGCATCGTCCACAGGTAATAAAAGGTGATGGTCCCGGCCGCACAGGGCAGGAGGAGGTCTTCGCCGCGGGTGACGGCCTGTTTGACCCAGCCATACAGCAACGGCATGACCAGATACACCACAAAGAATACGCCCAGCCAAAGCTCTGCAATCAGCAGACGGGTGGGATGGGCCGGGGTAAAGTTCAAGATGGGCCGGGTGAATTTCTCGAACCACAGGATATACAGCAGAAAGGTGCCGACAAAGGCCAGCAGGTTGACCGCACGCCAGCGGCGGAAGAACGCACAGCCCATCGCACCAAGGCTCAGTATCAGGACATAGCCGAACAGATGATGCGGGAGGTTTTGGCCCGTGGATAGAAACAGCGGTGTGGCATAGCCGCCCAGCAGCGACAGGATGGCCACCAGCACTTCATCGAGCAGAACCGCATAGGCCATGGCTGCGATGGTGATGACAATGGCGACGGCAAAGGCCGGGGTGCTGTCGACCAGGTGATATCCCCGGTAAGCCCAAAACACGGCGGCATAGAGCAGGGCAAAGCCCATAGCGCTGACCCCTTTGGCAACGACTTCATAGCCGCGACGGCGGGTGATTTCGCCAATCACAAAGGCCACGATCCCGCCTGCGGCGACGGCACTCACCCGTGCCCAGGGTCCCAGCCAGGCTTGATCAATGGCATATTTCAGGAAGAAACCGACGGCAGCAATCACACAGACGATGCCGGCAACCAGAATCCACTGGGTACCGATCTGCTGTTCCAGTCCTTTGCGAAGAACCGGCTGCGGTTCTGCAGGCCGTGGTGTTACGGGCGTAAACGGCTCGGCTGCCGGCTGAGGCTGTGGTTTTGCATACTTCTGAACCAGAATATCGATTGTACCTTGCTCAGCTGGTACAGGAGGTGTTTCTTTTGTGGGGACCGGCTCGATTGTAACGGGTTCAATCGACTGCGGGACCGGCTCAACAGGGATAGATTGGACTGGCTGGGGGGTTGACTGAGGCTGAGGCTGGGGCTGAGGTGAGGGAGTCGGACTATCCTGACGGAAACGCAGACGCCGCAGTTCGGCTCTAAGGTTGTCCAATTCCCTGCTGAGGGTGCCGAGCTTGCCGAGGCAGACCATGGCAATAATAAATCCTGCCGGCCCAATCAGGGCAAAACCCAGTCCAAATAAAATCACCAGTCCTTCAAAAGGTCCCATGAGTTTTCCTTTATGCTTTGACTTGTTTGTGTTCGATCGCGATGGTTCGGAT
>CAZKAI010000005.1:42185-55544 GCA_964550565.1 uncultured Pirellulales bacterium | reverse complement strand
CATGAGTTTTCCTTTATGCTTTGACTTGTTTGTGTTCGATCGCGATGGTTCGGATTTTCCGGATGTCCAGCTTGCCGGAGCCGAGCGTCGGGATGGACTCAACGGCAATCAGATTATCCCGTTTGGGTTTGGCCAGATTCGGCAGATCGCTGCGGCCCAGGATATCCGACAGGTGCTGGCCGTCCACCATCGACTGGATATACAAGACCACGATCTGTTCGCCTTTTTTCTCATCCGGAATGCTGGTCACGGCCACGGCGCGGTCCTGAAGCTGAAGTTCCTTCTGGCAAACTTCCTCGATGGCGGTATGGGAAATCATCTCGCCGCCGATTTTGCTGAAGCGGCCGAGGCGGTCGGTGATGGTGATAAAGCCCTCGTCGTCGAGGGTGACGATATCGCCAGTGTTGTACCAGCCGTCCTGAATGACTTCGGCGGTCTTGTCGGGGGCGTTCAGGTAGCCTTTCATGACACTGGCGCTTTTAATCCACAGGACGCCCTGCTGGCCCGGTTCGACGAGCTGGCCGGTGTCGGGGTCGATAACACGGGTGGCCAGGCCGGGGATGGGTCTGCCGACAGAGCCGGCTTTGGTGCCCTTCTGACAGGCGCCGTCGATTTCCACATCGGGGGCATTGACCGACACCAGCGGTGATAATTCCGTGGCGCCGTAGCCTTCGAGCGGACGGATGCCGAAATAATTTTCGAAGCTGTCGGCCAGGGATGGCTTCATCTTTTCGGCCCCGACGATGAAATGCTGAATGCTGCGGAAATCTTCTCGCTCGCAGCGGCGGATATAGGTCAGCAGAAACGTCGGCGTGCCGAACAGCATGGTGCACTGGTACTGGCTGACGGTTTGGCCGACCAGTTTTCCATCGAGCGGATTGGGGACAAAATGGACCGAGACTTCCGACAGGATCGGCAGCCACATGGCGGTATTGAGGCCGAACGAATGGAAAAACGGCAGAATCCCGCAGAGGCGGACGGACTTATCGAACTTGAAGATCATCCGCACCGCTTCCATATTGGACAGCAGATTATGCTGGCTGAGCATGACGCCTTTGGGGCGGGTGGAACTGCCGGAGGAATACAGAATCGCGGCGGTCTGGTCGGGATCGACTTTATGGAATCCTCCCATCCAGCGGGCGGGAATCAGAAATGCCTTGAGCAGAGCTTTTCGTTTGTCGCGGTTTTTGATGGTGGCGGCAAGGTCTTCGACGAACAGATACTTGGAATCATCGGCAGGCAATCCGAGCTTCTCGAGGAATGCCCGCGAGGTGACGATGGTCCGGATGCCGCATTCGTCGATGGCCGTCTGGCGGTCGGACTGGGTGACGGTATAATTCAGGTTGACGGCTGTCTTTCGCAGCAGACCGATGGCGATATTGGCAACCGCCCCGCCGACACTAGGCGGCAGCAGGATGCCGATATTCTGCTGGTTTTTGAGGATGGGCCGGTAGCGTTCGGCAAAGATGATGGCGGCAATCAGGGTCTGGCCATAGGTCAGCTTTTTGCCGGTGGTGTCGGTCATGCACAGGCGTTTCCAATTGCGCCGGGCGATTTTGACGAAGGTCTGGGCCATCGAAAGGCGATGGTATTTGCGGGATTCGATCCAGTCGCAGGATAATTCCAGGACGGCCTGGCGAATCTTGCGAGCGGTGGAATCGGCGGGCATGGGGGCGCCGAAATGCACGCTGACGGGGTATTCGAGCGGGCGGGGTCTGCGACTGAACAGCTTGCCGTAGCGATGGCTGGAGACAGAGTCCCACAGGCCGCCCAGATAAACAGGGATGACGGGGCAGTCGGTGGCTTTGACGATGCGCTCCAGCCCGGGACGGAAGGAAGCCAGGTGGCCCGTGCGGGTCAGATAGCCTTCGGCAAAGATGCACACAATATAGCCGTCTTCGATGGCTTTGCGGGCCTTGTTCAGGGATTCGACAAGCTGGCGAGGACCGTCGGCGGCACTGATGGGGATGGCCTTGATAAAGCGGAAAAACCAGTGCAGACGGGGGCTATCGTAGATGGGACGATCCACGAGGAAGCGGATGCGTCGATGCTGGACGGCGCTGAGGACCAGGCCATCCATCCAGGAGACATGGTTGGCCACCAGCAGCGCCCCGCCTTCGATAGGCAGATGTTCTTCGCCGAAGACACGCAATCGATAGATCATGCGAATGGGAATCGACAGCACGAAACGAAAGACGTATTCCCGCAGGTAATACAGGGTTACGATAAACGTCAGAATTCCCAGACCCGACAGGACGATAAACAGGGACGCGGCGGACATTTTGAGCATTCCGGCCAGAAGGCTCACAATGCCCGAGGCCAGGGCAACACCCAGCCAGCCCAGCGAGTTGGAGGCGGCGATAATGCGTCCCATGAGGGCACGGTCGGCACGAATCTGGATGAAGGTCTGGACCGGCACGATGTATAAGCCGGCGCCGGTGCCCATCAGAAAGATGGCGATGAAAATCCATGTTTTGGAGTGGCCGGCGGCCAGCCATATCGTACCGATGGAAAATAACAAGGCTCCAAAGGGAATGATGCCGGCCTCCAGACTCCGGCCGGACAGTCTGCCGGCCCAGAGGGAGCCGATGCCGATGCCGATGGCGGCGATGACAAACAAATAGCCGCTCTGGATGGCATTGTATTGGCAGACCTCGATGCCGTAGGGAATCAGGTTAATCTGGGCAAAACCGGCCAGAAACATGAAGACTGCTGCGGCAAAAACCGACGCCAGCAGATCCACATCCTGCCGGACCAGCCGCAGGGTCCGCCAGACCTCGACGAAAAACAGCGGATGGGAACTGCCGGACTGACCGCCGGCTGGGGTTTTGCGAATCAGCAGGGATGTAATGGTTCCGACCACGGCCACGACGACGCAGCCGATGCCGGCCAGGGGGTATCGTTCGCCGGTAAGCTGAGCCAGTGCGGGAGCGGCGGCCATGCCCAATACGACGGCCAGGTAGGTCATGCCCTCCAGATAGGCGTTGGCCCGTGACAAATGCTGCGGGGCGGCCAGTTCGGGGATGATGCCGTATTTGCTCGGGCCAAAGAAGGCGCTCTGGGTGCACATTAAAAACAGCACGGCATAACAAAAGACCGTGTTGGACATCCAGAACGCCAGGCAGCCCAACCCCATCAGCACGATTTCGGCAAATTTGACCAGCACGATAATGCGGCTTTTGCTGAAGCGGTCGGCCAGGACGCCGGCAAACGGGGTAAACAGCAAAAACGGAATCACAAACAGCATCGCGGCGGTCGAACTGACCTGGGAGGCCTTGTCCTGTCCGAGTTTGCCGATTAATAAGAAAATCATCAGCCCTTTGAACAGGTTATCGTTGGCCGCGCCGAGAAACTGCGTGGTATTCATATAACCGAATGTATTGCCGATTTTGGACGATTGTGTTTTCATGATTTCAAGTTCGCTTCATACCGAACGGTTATGATTGTTTGATACTCTATTGACTATTTTTGCACACAAAAAACCGGACAGCCAGACCACACACCAGACCGCATAGGAAAACCACGTCGCAAAAGTGCCGATAAACAGATACCCAATACAGGCTGTAGAAGAGGAAGAGCCTTCAATTTGAGCTACAGCCCAGAATATATAGCCCCAGAAAGCAAGCAGCCAGCAAACAAAAGCACCTTTGAAATACACTGTGCTTCGGGCCCAATGGCGGATCGTAAAAAAAATCGTGCCAAGAAAAAACAGAAGAGGCAGCAGCATGATCAGGTACATTATCTAAAGCCTCCTGCATTAATCATCAGCCCTTTGAACAGGTTATCGTTGGCCGCGCCGAGAAACTGCGTGGTATTCATGTAACCGAATGTATTACCGATTTTGGACGATTCTGTTTTCATGATTATTGTACCACGGAGGACTTTTCTTTTCCGCAATGCTCGCAATAGGGCAATAACGTATGGCGTATCTGGCCGCAGGAGTCACATTTGTCATAGAGGTTCGTCCCGCAGGAAGGGCATGTATAGACCTGCCCAGCAAGTGCCTCTTTTTCCTGGCCCAGGACCAGCGTGGTCTTTTTCCGCAGGCCGCCCGCATAGCGAAGCAGGCCGATGCGGATGGGTTTGGAGCAAATCGGGCAGATGTGCTTGTCGTAATCCTGCTGATACTGGCGAATGAGCAGTTCTTTTTTGGGCGCGATGATCATCCGAATCAGGTATATCAGAATCCGGATAACAATCGCCAGTACCACAAGCAGAACGATATATTTGAAATACGGCTTGGGGAATACGTCGTTGACAACCAATAACAGCTTGATAAAGACTGCAATAAATGCCGCCCAGACTATGGCCCAGTAGGTGCCCGTGCGGTATTTCATAAACAGCCAGGAGATGACCAGGGAAATCGGCACGAGGATTCCCAGTTGGATCGCCGCGATTTTCCATATATGCTGTTTTACTAACTGCTGTAATTCGACCTGAGCATCCTGTTCACTGAGTTTTATTTTTTCACCGACGGCGGTCAGTTTGTCCTCTGTTTCCTGTTTCCGGGCGGTCAGATCGGTGACCTGCTGGATAAATTGTTCCGCTTGTTTCTGCTTGTCCAAAAAGGCATCCTGACTTTTCTGCAGGGTTAGCCAGCTTTGTTCGGAAAATTCGATATTCTTGGCCAGACTTTCCCGCTGCAGGCTCAAAAGCTGATCCATCGTACTGCGGAGATTGCTGACACTGTCGTCAAGATTGCGCTGTTTTTCCCGGACATTTTGAAGCTGGCGCTCGATGTGCTGCAGTTCCTGCTGCAATTGGCTGCGCTGCTGGTCATCGTCAGCATTGACATAACGGGCACGCACTGCATGATATTGCGGGCCTTCCATCGTGCCGATGTCTTTGGTAATAAAATTGAGCAGCCAGTAGAACAATATGCCAAATACAATGCTCAGCAGCAGGATAAAAAAGCGTATCCCCCACGAGCCTCTGGTTTTTCGTTTGGTTTCCATGCCTTCCATCTCCTTATTGATTTATACCCAACGGGTATGATTATTCCGCGAGCAAAAGCAGCAAGTGGTTGATGCCACTGTACTTAGCCGCGCCGAAACGAAATAGTTCAAGTACAATCAGTCTAAATACTGTACGACCCGGCTAATCGCAGTCTGCCTGCAGGGTTGTGCCTCGTTGAACAACTCATGCTTTGCGGCCGGGAGAATCTCCATTTGTGCGGCGGGGAATTTGTCCCGCAACAATTGGGTATTATACCGCCAATCCACGGTGGTGTCTCTATCTCCCTGCAAAATTAACAGCTCTTTTTGTCTGGGATGGATTCGTGTAAAGTGGTCGTTCCAGTCGAAAATCGATTTGACCCAGTCGAGTGAGACCACAGGGGTGTGCAGGGGATCGCAGTATCTGTTAAAATGGAGAAAGTCCGGGTCGGAGGAATTGGCCTGGGGCAGGCGCGGAACCCGGTCCGTAAACGTCCGGTAAAAGGCGTACGTTGCCTTGGAGACGGTGTAGCCCCGCCAGCGTATCAGGGGGGCGGCGAGGACGACTTTGTCAAACGGGTCATCCGGGCCGGAAGTCAGGCAATCGAGGCCCACCGTGGCCCCGGTGCTGAATCCGACGAAATGGATTTTCATGGGCGAATCGGCCGGGGGCAGGCCGGGGGCCGAATAGAAACTCAGTCCCGCTCGCAATCCCCGGGGCCTGGGCATGCATGTTTCAGCATCCAGTATCTGTTTAATTTCCTTCACAAAATCCCGTAATGCCTGGGTATAATTATTTAATGCTCCTGCTGCCGCCTGATTTCCTTCGCTAAGACCATGGCCGGGCAAGTCAAAGGCCCCTACCGCAAAGCCATTGTCCAGCAAGCCGGCAATCAGATGCTTCATCTGGCCGGTGTGGTTCATGTAGCCATGCAAAACGATGACGAGGGCTTTGCAGGCTGACGGCATCCAGAGATGCCCGGCCAGTTTCAGCCCCCCGCTGGTAAACCAGCCGAAGCGGTGCCTGATACCGGGCCAATCCAGTCCGTAATGGTCAAAATAAGACTGGACGAGTTCAGGACATTCCGTCTCTCTGGTTTCAGCCAGCATATCCATCACGGACTGAATTGTTTGTTTATCCTGCATGTCACATATCTTAGCTGAATGTTCTATGGTTACCACGATTAATCCTTGATCTTCAAAATTTCTTGTTCGGAAATCGGTTTTGTCTTTTTGATCGCCTCAACCGATTTCAATGCTTTTTCGCCGGGTTTATACAGGGCCACAATCGCATCGGTGACATCCACGAACTGGGCACCATCGACCTGATAATCGATCTGCCATTTGCTGAGAATGATATCGACTCCCGCCTCCTGAGCCACGGTCGCCAATTCCTTTTCCACTGGGGTAAGCCATTGTTTGACCGGGGCTGTCCCAAAGCCCATCAAATGTGCCTTTTGCTGATTCTGACTGCCCCATTGTTCAAGTTCCTTCGCTTTCTGCTCATCTCCTGCCGCCTTGGCTGCTTCCATCTCTTTCATCTTTTCGCGGACCTGGCTATTCCACCATTCGGAAGAGAAACAGGCAATGGCAACACAGCGGGAATCATACACCCCCACCCGCAACGGCTTAGTGACTTGTTTATCCTGGCCGTGAACCGCCTGCGACACCACTGCCATAACCAACACTACGCCCGCCGCCATTGCCAAACCTGTGATCCATCTCATCGTACACATCCTTTCTGCATTTTATTTTGTACGCGTGTCGTTTCTGTGACGATTCCAATTATCAGGAGCATCCCGATCAGCGTCATGCTCAGTATTGTCAGCCATGTCCAAGTCATATTACACATCCTTTCTTGCTTTGGGTTTTGTGCATTCTTTACTTTTTTGACTCTGGACAATAAGAATTACAAACAGTGTGCCACGAACCTAAACAGCTATAAGTCTATTTTTTGAAATAGCTTACGGCTATTTACAAAAACCTCAAGCCAGAAGAGAAAGAGTTTTTATACATAATTTGCATATCTGACAGACTATATTTGTATATTCAAGTCGTATCTACAAAAAAAGCCAGGACGCAGGCCCCGGCCTTGAAATACTACTTTTGTAATCTTTATTTATGGGAAACCATTGTGCCGGGGTTAGCCGACTGAGGCAACCTCCGGCCGCTGGGCAGCCAGGTGCTGCTTCTGGTAACACTGTTCCCGGAAAATGGCAATTTCAGCGTCCAGATTGGGATTGGGAGAGTCGCCAAAGTAGGCATCAATCACCGGAAAAACGATATCCGGATGCTGTTTTCTCCACCGGCGAATCATGCCTTCGGTCTTGGCGGTGACGACACCTTCGTGCATGCAGGTAAACGGCCCCACATGGAAGATGCCGGAAATGCCGCGTCCATGCCGGCCGGACAAGCCATGCAGCAGGACATGGACCAGGCCAATCCCGAGGATGGATTCGCCGCTGACGGAGCTGTGGAATTCACCGGCATTTTCGACGGTGTTGAGCAGGGTCATCATGGGCGGCAATGAATGTCTGCCCTTGAGAACCTCATGGAAAGGTTCCGATACCAGTTTGCGGATATGTCGGATATAGGCATATTTGACAGTGAGTTTGGTCCAGGCGGCAAGACCACCGAAGAAGTCACGCCAATCGAGCGTTTTTAAAGCTGTTGCGATACGACGACGCGTTTGCAGTAGATTGGTGCAGTTGATATAATCAAACCATTCGATCATGGAACAGCGGACCGCTTCAAGGCGATTTTCTTCAAGTTTTTCAATCACGTTATTGGTGTAGGGGTCATGCATCCGCATATAAATCTCGCCCGAATACAGCACCAGCGGGTAACGTTCGCTGGTTTGAAACCGGCCAAACTGACGAACCGTCTCCTGACCCCAGGCAACCAGTTCCCCTACATCGCATCTTCGCACGAGACATTGTTCCAGTTCGGTCAGTCGGGATTCCTTGAGCTGCTCGATCTGGTCTTTGGGGCAATAGGGCCGGTAGCGCAGTGTGATATCATCCAGCAGGTCGCTGGCAATCAGTCCCCGCAGCAGCAGTTTTTGTATCGCCATTTGATCCCGGCTTGTACATTTATCGCTGAGGATATCGAGATAGTCGGTTTTGGTCGTCGGGCCGGCGATGGGCAAGTCCGCATAGCCTTCGTCATCGAGAAAAAACCGCACGGTCTCCCGATATTTGCCAAAGCGGCACGGGCCATCGGTTGTGGGCAAGATAAACACATAGCGGCTTGTGACCGCTTCCCGGCCATGACGCTGTGTTTCCTGTTCCAGGAAGCCCAGCAGGTCGCCTACCACACCCTTGAGGGGGTGGCAGACTTCAGTATGAATATGCTTGCGGGCCAGCTCATAGCCTTCCCGGGTATTGGTCGGCAGAACGATTGCTTCAATCTTATAATGACGCAGGCACGCCGCCGCGATGCGGCTGCTGATTCCCATGTAGGGCAGCAGCCACGTCCGTCCGTCGATGGGGTTGGGTTTTGTGATGTCGGTCATGTTCATGCTCCTTGTGATAATGGCCATGCACAACGCGTTCAAAGGCCTCGGTTCGAGTGAGGAACGGGGCGTTGTTGGTCTGTGCATCGGTTAACAATGTCAGCATCGGCTTGCCGCCGGCAAGATGGATGCGTTCTTCCTGATAGATTTTCATGCTGTCCGGGCCGCAGCCGAAATTCATCAGGCGAATCGGATATAATCCCGGACGCGACGCCGCATACAGGTGAGCACGCAGAATATCAATGCTTTCGCACCAGTATTCGGTCTGTCTCAAGTCCGGGCTCAGTGCGGCAAAGCGGTGCCGCAGGAAAATCTGGGGGATAAAATCCAGTCCCCGCGTCTGCGAGAACATGGCGCCGGCATAGGAACTGGCTTCCGGGTCCAGTACGACATAATCGCGCCCGACGCCGAGGTAGGCGATACGGTCGCTGGTTTTTTCGAGGAAGCTGTCGCCGCGGGCGTAAAGGTCTTCGAGAAAGGCTTTTTCCGCCGCGTCGGCGGCTTCGATGGCATCGCTGATCTGACGACGCGAGAACCGATAGCCCTTGCTGCGCAGGTCTTTGTCGATATTTTCCACCAGGATGGGACCGCTGTTGAACTGCAGCACCGGGCTGAGCTGTTTTTGCGGGTCCATCGACAAGTCATCGTTGAGGATGAAGGCCTCGGATTCGGTGTAGATGCAGTATTTCAGGGAATGGCTGCCCTTCTGAAAATGCTCGATGAAGGTCGGGTTGAACTGATAGCGAATACCGGGGTGATTCATCAGCAGCATGGCGTGGCCGGTGACCAGTTTGCGGGCGATGCAGAAATCGGTCTTGGAATGATCCACACCCTGACGGGCAATCGCTGTATTGCTGACCGGAGACGCCACCGGCACAAATCCGAGCCGGGCCAGCAGCGCCGCCGACCAGATGCCTTTTTCGGCAATGGTTGACGTCGCCCGGCGGATACCCACGGTTTTGTCCGGGGCGGGTTTGCCGTCGAGGTCGGCCAGCAGAAGGCCGTATCGACGAAAATGCTTGTCGAAAATCGAATGAAAGACATCGACATAATTGGTTCGCGGTTTTTCGCGGCTTTCCGAATTGCCTTTGGGGCAGAATCCGCCGCTGAGAATCGTTTCGTTATCGATGGAAAATACATCCAGAACGCAATCCCGCATGTCGCAGCTTCGGTCCACGACATCTTTGCATTTCTGGTGCGACTTGCAGAATTCCATGGTCACCAGTTCCCACCCGCGAAACGCCGTATCACTGGCCATGCCGTTTTGTGTCATCTGGCTGATATGGGAAATCACATCCAGTGCTGCTCCCCAGGCCCCGAAAATTTCGCGATGCGGATAGGCGTAGATATCCTTGTTGGCTACCTGTGCCAGTGCCGCCAGGAACGCCTTGCCCAGTGCAGGCCCGCCCTGAGCCGAACAGACGGAGCCAGTGTTCTGGGCGCCGCCGACGAATTTATGATAGTAACTGGCGGCGGTTCCGCGAATGATTGCCGCGGCGATTTCTTCGCGGGTAAAGCCCTCGGAAATCAGCCGGGTTTCGTCCATTTCCATGAAGACGCCGCAGGTTGAGTCGATAATCGGGACCCGTGCGGCCCGCAGGGCATACTCCTGCAGGGTCGTCCGCACATCCAAGCCAATCAGGTCGGCCATATTTTCGAGCGTCTGGCCGCAGCCGGCCTGACAACTGAAATTCATCTTGGCATCGCGAACGCTGCCGTCTTTATTGAAGACGGTGTATTTCATGTCCTGGCCGCCAATTTCAAAAATCGTATCGACACGCTTGTCATAGTGTCGGACGCCGAGAGCATGGCAGGTGATTTCGTCGGTAATGCGATCCGCGGGAGTCTTGCCCTGCTGGCGAATCTGGTCGGCCTTTTTGCGGCTGAGCAGCAGCTTTTCGTATAGTTTTCGTGCTGAGCCTGTGGCTCCAACACCCCGAACAACCACCATGTCACGGTGCCTGCTCAGATAACGCAGGACCTCTTTGAGCGAGTTTTCCGGGTCGCCGTTGGTTTTGATATACAATTTATCCAGCAGCGTGCCGTCGAGCCGAACCATGGCACATTTGGTCGTGGTGCTGCCGCCGTCAATGCCGATGACGACTTCCGTACCCGGTTCGATGGGCTTATCGGGTGCGGGATGGGTTTCGTGAATCAGATGCAGATGAGAATTGAGTGCCGGGGCAAAACTGCGGCGATTGCGGCCCTGTTCGGCAACGGCATCCAGATCCTTCATATCCAGCACATAGTGCTGCGGTGCGTCCATGCCTTTGCGGGCAATACCGATAGCCCCGATATTTTCAAAATAGTCGGGCCGCTGAATCGTCAGGCCAATGACCTTTTCCAGCTCGGTCTTAATCAGCAGGTTATTGAATACGCCGCCGGTGCCAATGGCCTGCTGCGGAATCAGCTCGCGATTGCCAAGCACATCAATCATGTAATTGCGTGCCGTGGTTTGGAACAGGCCGGCGAGGTTGTCTTCTTTATGGACGCCTTCGTTTTGCTTGTGAATCAGGTCGGACTGAATCACGATCCCGCATCGAGCCAGAAATTCACTGGGAGCGTGAGCCTGGCGGGCTTTTTCTTCGGCCAGGGCGTAAATCCGTGCATACCTGGCCTGCGCGTCGGATTGCTCCTGTCCGCCGACCTCGGCTTCCAGCATCCGCTTGCATTGTTTGGCCAGCAGGGTTCCGGAACCGCCGCCGCATTTGCTGCTGGGGCGGCATTCGATAATCGTCATCCGGCCCTGAATAGTCTTCAGATGGAAGAAATAGGCATCTTTGGCGCCGATATGGAAGATATACGCCGTCTCGGGGGCAATGACTGTCGCCCCATAGGGAATGGCCACGCTTTCATAATCGAATGTAATGCCCGCAATGGCATCCTTGAGCAGAAGCGCCCCGCTGCCGGTAAATGCGGTGTTGATAATCCGGCTGGGTTCGATCTGAGCACAGATGTCCTGCCATGCCTGCCGGAGGGCGGCGATGGGATTGGCAAAGTGTTTAATCGGTGTCGGCGAATAGACGACTTCCTGCCGGCGGTTCAGCACGGCGTAATGTACGGCCTCGCTGCCGATATCAAATCCAACAAATAATCCGTTTTCTACCCTTGATTGAATCATAAGGCACCTTCCAAAGACCTCATAAATGCGTTCACAAAGTTCTGTCTGGTCTTAATACTGGCGATATCATACAAAAATGCATCCAAAACTTCCAGATGCAACTGGCATAATACCGCAAATTTAGGAATTATTAGGTCCATTTCCTGTCTGCTTGTCAATTTACGTACTCCACTTCTATGGTAAGTATGATTATCAAACTATGTGCCAGCATCTTGAATTTCCATAAGCCATTACTTTTCATATATTTACAATATATACCGCCTGCAAGATCGCCTAATAATCGAAATTTCAATTGCATTTTTTGAATACTTGATATACATTTTATGTATGAAGCTAATCAAAATACCCCAAGCCGACCGCGTTTTTTTTCAGACGATCGCAGATGCGTCCTATACCAATCCGTTCAGCGAGAAGCGAGAAAGTCTTGACCGACAGATCGCGGGACTGGCCGAAAGCGACACGAAAGGATTGTCGTGGCCGCAGATTGTGCCGGCGGTGATTCATAAGGTGCACAGCAAGCTGGCAGAGCTGGACCGCCAGATTCCGGGGCAACCCGCCTCTATTGACCATTTTAATCCGGAAGATCGGGAATTGATGAAGTATGTCTTTTTATTTGAGGTTTTTCATCGATTTGCTCTGGATTTTGACACGCTCATCCGCAAACAGGAAAAGAATCCGGACAAATCGCTGCCGGTTCCGTTTGCCGCCAGGACGTTTGAGCATCTTGCGGCGCGGGGATTTACGCCGGCGCAACTGGCCCGCTCGTTTGCCCTGTTTTACCAGATCCGGCGGGCATTTTATTTTATTAATCAGGGCCTGGTCGGACGCAGTGCCTGTATGCGCAAGCTGCGCATGGACTTATGGAATAATATCTTCACGCAGGATATCCGCGGGTATGAACAGTATCTCTGGGACAAAATGGAGGATTTTGCCACCCTGATTGAAGGCCCTACCGGCTCGGGCAAAGGGGCGGCCGCGGCGGCCATCGGCAAAAGCGGCTGGATTCCATTTGATACGGCGGCCAATGCCTTTCAGTATAGCTTTACGAACCTGTTTGTTGCCGCCAACCTCAGCCAGTACGCCCCGACCCTGCTGGAAAGCGAGCTGTTCGGGCATACGCGCGGGGCATTTACCGGGGCGGTCACGGATCACGATGGATTATTCGGCCTGTGCAGGCCTCACGGGACGATTTTTCTCGACGAAATCAGTGAAGTGGCCCCCCAGGTCCAGGTCAAGCTCTTGAAAGTGCTTGAAGAACGGACGTTTACGCCGGTCGGCAGCCACAAACCAAGGCGGTTTTTTGGGCGTGTCGTGGCGGCGACCAATCGGCCGACTGAAGAACTGAGACGCACGGGGGCATTTCGCGAGGATTTTTATTATCGGCTTTGTGCCGACTGCATCCAGATGCCCAGCCTGGCCCAGCGGATTGAGGAAAATCCGGACGAACTGACTGAGCTGGTCGAGCATTTCAGTGTGCTGATTACGGGGCAGGATATTCCGGAATTGTCGGAAAAGGTGCTGGATGTGATTCAGAAACGGCTGGGCAAGGACTACCCGTGGCCGGGCAATGTCCGCGAGCTGGCCCAGTGTATCCGCCGGGTCATTCTTAAGGAAGACTACCAGCCGCAGGTGCCCAGGCCGACCACGCAGATTCAGGAATTCCTGAATGGGGTGCAGCAGGCGAATTATTCCGCGGACGAACTGCTGAATCAGTACTGTAAATGGCTGTATACGAAATATCCCTCGTATCAGGATGTCGCGCGGATTACGGGCATCGACTGGCGCACCGC
>CAZKAI010000005.1:12613-42085 GCA_964550565.1 uncultured Pirellulales bacterium | reverse complement strand
AATATCCCTCGTATCAGGATGTCGCGCGGATTACGGGCATCGACTGGCGCACCGCTAAAAAGCGGATTGAGCAGAAGTGATTGAGCGGGATGGGAAATTGGAATTAAGGCCCATAAGGGCCTGATGGTGTATAAAATGGAAATAGCCATGAATACTCTGAAGACTGCCTGTGTTATTGGAATTGTGTTGATTTCTGTTTGTTTTCAGGGATGCTGTTTGTCCAATAACAAAGAAGCAAAGATGACCAGAGAACTTGGAGTAAAGGCTTATTCCTATATAGAACCAGCTCAATTGGATGAGTTATTAAAAGATTTAGTTCAAAAAGCAATTACAGGTGGCGATTACGACATCGATAAATACATCTATGTCCACAAATTAATTCATAATGCGACAAACGGTGAGTTAATTGGAGACTATGATGTGGAATTATTAAAGGGACTTGGCGATGCTCGATTTATGAAAGCATTAAAAAGGCAGAATAGAGAGTTGCAGTGGAATTTGTGCGGCTCGTTGTTGCGTTTTTATTGGAACGTTGACGGGTGGAAAGAGCAATATGATGCGGCAAAAGCTCGTCCCGAATATCAATACCCGAAGACGAAAAAATACGTATTTGAATTGTCAAAATCATGGTACAAGGATTAATTTTCATTCAGTTGCGACATCCTCCTTATTGAAAGGTTAATTCTATGAGAAGGCGCATTTTAATTTGAAGCGCAACGTTTAGGTTTGCCCCTGAAACGTGCTATCGGTGCCGTTTTGGTTTTCACTGAAGACGGTTATGCCCTGTTTTCAATAGACTGCTTAATTCCTGACAGGTCTCTTTGAAGTCGCTCATTTCGGACAGATTTCGATATTCCTGCGGATCGCTGGCGTGATCAAATAATTCGGTCAATATCACTTTGCCGTCGCGAATCCACTCATTATAACGCCAGCGTCTGGTCCGGACCGATTTGCCGGCGGTGCCGCCCCGCTGAACCTGGGTATATGCGGCGATCTTCCATGGCTTATCCGGCTCACTGAGCAGGGGACGAAAACTGAGCCCTTCGAGATTTTCCGGCGCTTTCAATCCGCACAGATCCGCAAACGTCGGATACAAATCCACCAATTCCACAAACTGATCACATCGTCTGTGCGGCGTGGTTTCACCTTCGACCACTGCAATCATCGGAATTCGCGTGGTATCTTCAAACAGAACCGCTTTATTCCACCAGTGATGCTCGCCCAGGTTGTATCCGTGGTCGCCGATGAATATGACCACCGTATCCTTCCACAGATTTTGCCGATCCATCGCATCCATCACCTTGCCGATCTGCGCATCGGTGAACGACACCCCTGCATAATAGGCACGTGTAAATTCCCGCTGATCCTGCAGCGAAAATTCCCTGAAAACAGACGCCCAGGAACTGCCGAGAATGTAGTCTTCTTTTGGCGCTTGATTATCCGGCACCACCGGCGGCATGAGTTTGTCCAGCGGGTACAAGTCAAAGTACTTTTTGGGGGCTTCAAAGGGATCATGCGGCTTATGAAAACCCAATGCCAGAAAGAAGGGTTTGTCGTGCGGCTGATTCAGGAACTGGACTGCCCGTGCGGCCAGCCGGCCGTCCGGCTGATCATCATCCGTACCTTGTGCTGCAAGCCAGCGGCACCATTCGATTCTGCCGCCTGCCATGTTTCGGCCTTCGCCCTGCTTGCCGGCGGCGGTCTGACCGAAATCCATCCGTTCATCCCAGGCCTGTACGTCATCGTGGCCTTTTTCGCCATGGAATATTTTCCCCATGCCGACGGTGTGATAGCCATTGTCTTTGAACAATTTCGGCAGTGTCACCTGATTTTTGACGTGTGTGCTCCATGGGACCACATTGTCCAGAATCTTCGTGGTATCCGGCCGAAGACCGGTCAGAAATGACGTCCGGCTGGGGTTGCATACAGGATACTGACAATAGGCGTGGTCAAAAACGACGCCTTTTTGGGCCAGCCGGTCCAGGCTGGGCGTCTGTACAATCGGATTGCCGTAACACCCCATGATATTTTTGAGGTCTTCAACGATAATAAAAAGGACATTTTTGGCGCCCTGGCGTGAACTTCCCGCGGCCCTGCTGCCTCCAAGGGCTGATGAAAGAACGCCCGCGCCGATTCCGCCCAGCGAAAGCTTAACAAATTCCCGTCGGCTGTTTTTCATATTGGATCCCTTTCTGTGTGGAATTTTACTCTTTCCACAGGGAATTGTCAACTTAAGCGGATGAGAGAATAAGACTACATACAAGGTTTCCAAATATGTATCAGGACTTTCTTGCCGTCACATTCCCACTATTTACACATCCTCTGCTCGTTTTATTTCATCATTAAAAAAAAACGGATTTCGTGGAACGGCACGAATTTCTCCGGTTTCGAGCCGACCCTCTTCATTAATAAGATATGGCAGGTAGCAAGTAATTGGGCTCGACTCCTTGTGTTCAAGTTCAATTCTTACCGCATCCGACATTCCATCGGTTTCAGAATCCCGTATCTTGACGTCCGAAACTATTGCCACAGCTAAATAATCTCCGTTGTTCACTCCCTTCTTTAATATTTTGGTTAATTGCTCGATTACATCATCTGAAGAAGGATATTCATCTCCTTTATAGGTGTTTATATGAATGAGACCTCGAAGGGTGTTTAGACATAGTCCAAATGGATAGAATTCACCGTTCTTTTCCAAAAAATAGATTGCCTTCTTAATTCCTTCATTTAACAAATTATTTTTATCTTCAAGAGTCATATCGTACACAAAAACTGAAACTTTGGAAAAATGCTTTGAAAAATGCTGAAAAATCTTGTTTTTGGCCTAAAAAAGGAATGCGGATGAGAGGAGTTGAACCTCCACGAGCATTTAAGCCCACAGGCACCTGAAGCCTGCGCGTCTGCCAATTCCGCCACATCCGCAAAGGAAAGGCTATCATAGCCATTTCGTGCCGGTCGTCAAGTGTTTTTATCGAAAATTGCCGTGTAAACCGGCATAAATCAGCTAAATTAGAACAAAAACAGTGGATTCAGTGCCTTGTCCTGCCGAATCAAAAGAGTTATTATATCCACAAATTAACGCGTGCACAGGACTATTACGCTATGAAAAATCGCTGGCTGATTGCCGCAAGTGCTGTCGGAATCCATATTTCCATTGGCTCAGTTTACGCCTGGAGTATCTTTACCAGGCCGATGATGGCGGACTATGGGTGGACCCTTGAACAGGTCAATCTGACATTCAGCATCGCTATTTTCTTCCTGGGCTTATCGGCGGCGTTTCTTGGCCGTTTTGTGGAATTCTATGGGCCGCGAAAAGCAGGCATTACCGCGGCGGTGATGTTCTGTTCGGGCTTACTATTATCGGCGCTGGCCTGCAAGCTCGGCAATCTCATGCTGCTTTACCTGGGCTATGGCGTCCTGGGCGGGATAGGGATTGGAATTGGCTATATCACCCCGATTTCAACCCTGATAAAGTGGTTTCCGGACAAAAAAGGCCTTGCCACAGGCATCGCTATCATGGGATTCGGTTTCGCTTCGGTTATTTTCCGACTTATCGCCCCGGCCATTCTGGAGCATCTGGGCATTTCTGCGGTGTTTTACCTTTTTGCCGTACTGTACTGCATTTTGATTGTCGCATCCGCCCTGTATCTGGCCCCGCCGCCTGAGTCCTTTTCTCGGGCATCCGGCCGCTGTTCGGAGGAGAGGATTTCACTGACGCCCGGCCAGGCTATTAAAACGGTTCCGTTTTACTGCCTGTGGGTGATGTTTTTCATCAATATCACCTGCGGCATCGCCGTCATTTCCGTCGCTTCCCCCATGACACAGGATATTGCCGGATTGTCACCCGAAGCAGCGGCAACTCTGGTTGCGATTCTGGGCTTATTCAATGGGCTTGGGCGATTTGGATGGTCAAGCCTGTCGGATATGATCGGACGGCCCGCCGTGTGGATCGGATTCTTCATCATTCAACTGGCGGCGTTTGTGATGATTAGTCATCTGGATCAGCCGGTCCCGCTGCAGATTCTGTTATGCCTGATTATTACCTGTTACGGCGGGGGTTTTGCCTCCATGCCGGCGTTCATCACCGACATTTTCGGTGCAAAATACGTCTCTGCCATTCTGGGATTTATTCTGACTGCCTGGTCCGCGGCGGGTATTGCAGGGCCGATTTTAATATCCCGGATTCGCCAGTCAACCGGTTCGTATCAGCACATTTTCCAGATTTTTTCAGCCATGCTGATAGTCGGACTGGTAATTGCTGTTCTCCTGAAATTGATACTCAAAACAAGGCCAATCAAACCCTGATTCAAGCCTTAATAGACCTCGTCTGAGCCGCCGAAGACGACTTTGATACGGTCAACATTGGGGATCACCGGCAGCATATTGGGCATCGGGCTGTAGGCATCCGACCAATAGACCAGAAACGCCTTGCCCATCATATACTCCATCGGCACGATACCCATGCGGTAGGCCGGCTGGTTGTTAATGCCTTTGCCTTCTTCCGACCAGAGGCGGGTGTCAAGGCTGTTGGGGCTGTTGTCGCCGCAGACGAAGAATTCGTCCTTTTCCAGCTTGAACGGATCCTCTTCATTGGCTCGCAGTGTCGCCTGAGAGATATAGTAGGTATCTCGAAACAATCCCAGATGGCTGACCTGTATCTGTCCTCGACCGAGGAGGCGGACCTGCGGCTGAGGAGACGACTTGCGTTTTGGTGCGGGCCTGACCGGCAGGTCGAAACTGAGTCGATTTCCACCATATCGCAGCACTAATCGATGGTCCACGTTGGCAAATTCAAAGACCGCCAGCCGGTCATCCGAGGCCGGGGGTATCGGCATGCGGGCCAGGTCGTCGGTCCGATCGCCCTGCCGCCGCTGGAGGATGAGCATGCCGGCAAAATCCACACGGCCTATATAATGCACGCCGTGTTTTTCGAGCGATGCCCCAACGCAGCCGCTGGTTTCGGGGCGCACATAAAACCGCATCATCAGGTCGCTGCAGACAGGCTGTCCGCGCCGCAGCATGTCACTGTTATAGGCATAGGTTGAATGGAAATCATTGCCGACGTCGCTGTTATACAGCAGCCAGTGATCCCGCGTGCCGTCGTCATTGAGACAAAACACCGTCGGGCCATCGGCATTCAGGTTCCATCGGCTGTCGGTATTCGGCTCGTTTTCAAAGGGCTGCCGCCATGTCCGATTGAGTGCATCCGCGGCAGCAGCCTGACCGGCCGGGCCTGCGGCTGCGCCAAACGGCTGGTAATCGTTATCATAAATCGGCATCCACAGTTCCTGCTGGACTTTGGCGGGCTTGCGCTGAATCTGGCCGTTGATGAACACATCGCCATCGATCAACTGAACCGTCTCGCCGGGCAAGGCAATCAATCGCTTGATATAGTTGATCGCCGGATTGGTCGGATTTTTAAAAACCACCACATCCCAGCGTCGGGGCGGCATATACTGATAAATGCTCTTGAGGACGAAAATACGGTCGCCGTTCTGCTGTCGTCCGATGGCTGTCGTGGGCTGGTAATACCCGCAACTGGAGCACTGCGGTCGATTGTACAGCGAGGTATCCCCCCCGACATCATAGGCATGGCCGCATCGCACACAGCGCAGATGATAGTGCGCCCCTTTGAGCGTTTCGGCCATACTGCCGGTGGGAATCTGGAAGGCCTCGACTCCAAATGCCCGGAATACCAGGGCCAGAATCAGCGCCACCAGGAGCCATTCAATGGTATTGATGATCCCTTCCATTGCCGCACTGCGCCGGGGGACATACTCCTGCTGGGGCGGCACTGCCTGCTGTTGCTGCTGTTCGATTTCATCCATGCGATTGCGGATTCCTACGGGTTTGATGTTTTCGCTGAAAAACGGTCGCTGCCGTAAATGATTTTCATTCCATCCGGTTCCGGCGGGCCGTCCAGATAGGGGATGATGCGCCAGCCCTGCCGTTCGAATCGCCAATTGCCCGGAAAATGAACAAAAAATGCCTTGCCGACGAGATAATCCCGCGGCACGATCCCGTCGCGGTAAGTCCGGCCGGGATTGGCTTTGGTCGGTTCTTTCCACATGCGGGCATCATAGCTGTTGGGGCTGTTATCGCCGCAGACGAAAAATTCGTCCTTTTGCAGGTCCAGCGGCTTGCCTTCATACGCCCGTCTCACACGATTGTCTTCGGCGCCGGTGTAGTAGATATCCCGCATAAGCTTGAGGTGCCGAAGTTGGGCATTGCCATAACCCACGATCTCGGCGGTCGGGCTTGATTCGCGATTTTTGCCTGCATCGTCTCGGCCGGTGCCCAGTTCATACTCCAGTTTATCAGCACCATATTCGAGAATGAGTTTATGATCGACGTTGGCAAATCGCAGCAATGCCATCTGGTTTGCAAAGCCTGAAAGAGCGGGCCCTGAGGCCAACTGCTCTTCGGTGCCGTCGGCCCCGATTCGGCTGATCGTCATTTGACCGCTGGAATCCACCAGACCCCGGTAGCGGATGCCGTACTTGCCGAGCACTGCACCGATACCGCTGTCGGCTCCGAGACTGACATAATACGCCAGCATCAGGTCGCTGCACACGGCCATCGCGGGAATCATTTGCGAGGGATCATAGCCATAGACGGCCTTGAAATCATTGCCTTTGGCAGGATTGTATCGCAGGGTCCGCATGGCATTTCTGTCGCCGCCGGTCAGAGAAAAGACCATCGGCCCGTCGGCATTCAGACTCCAGCCCTGGTCTGCCGGCTCAAACGGCTGCTCCCAGCGCCGGCCGTTGAATCGCGTCCCTTCCGTCCGGGCAGGCTGGTAATCATTATTATAGATCGGCATCCAGAGTTCTTCCTGCACTTTGGCGGGCTTGCGGGCAATCTGGTCGTTGATATAAATGTCGCCATCGATAATCTCGACCCGTTCACCGGGAAGTGCTATCAGCCGCTTGATGTAATTAATCTCCGGCTGAATCGGATTTTTAAAGACGATGACATCCCAGCGTTTTGGCTCAAAGAGCTGGTAAATACATTTCAGGACAAAAATCTGGTCGCCTCGTGACACGGCGCGTTTGGGGGCAGGCTTGCCATCGGCGGTATAAAACTGGCCATCGACTTTGCTGGGCTGGCCGCTGTCTTCATACCAGCCGCAACTCGGGCAGCGGGGAAACAGCGGTATGACTGGCAAATTCTGACGCGGGACCGTATTTTCCGCCATCTTGTATCCGCTGGGATAAAACTCATAATCATAACGATAGCCGCATTCGGAGCAGCGCAGACGGAAATGGGAGCCGCGAAGCGTTTCAGCCATACTGCCGGTGGGAATTCGATAGACCTGCATGACAAAGACAATAAAGACCAGCGTCCCGGCCAGCGCCGTGATTATCCATTCCAAATTATGATAGACAGCATCGACTTTCGCATCGCCGCTGACGATATATTTTCCGATGTTTTTTTCCATAGGCTCATCCGCACATTGACTATTCCTCAGCGGCGACGACGCCAGACTGAGGCGGTTTTGTTCAAGCCGACTGTTTCATCGGCCGCCCAAACGAAAAACCTGCAAAATAGAGATAAAACAGGATATTATCCTATTCCTCTGACCGGCGGTCAAGCAATTCTGTTTCATTTTGTATAAATCCCAGTCAAAATAGTGGTTCCGGATGACAGGAACCCGAATTTTGCCTGAAATCAGGCTAAAAACGGGGAAAATGATACTCCCGACAGCCAATATCCAATTCGATGAAATTTTTGCAAAAAATTGCTTGCCGGTTCGAAGTCTATTCTGTATAGTGATTTGCGTCAGGTGTCGGAGATGTGACAAAGGCCATAAAAAACGGGCTGGATTTGCTGCGGTACCGGATGCGGGCATTGCCCAAAGAACAGTAGGTTATGTCAAACAGGATTTTTTAGATCAGGCGAATGCGGTTTTAAGGCTGTTTTTAACCGTTAAAAATCAGGTAATATCCGTCTATCTAAATACAGATATTATATATATTTTATTTGCAGGTTTAGGTTTTAGCCCAAAAGGCTTGTGGCGGATACGCCTTCAATTTATCGCTATTGTTTATATTATTAATCTCAGGCTTATACTTCGTGAGGGTATCCGAATGGCAACCATCACCAAAAAAGAGTTAATTGACCGGATCGCTGAAACCTCTCAGGCCAAGCGTGTGCTGGTCAAACGCATCATCCAGTCTTTCCTTGACGAAATCGTCGGGGAACTGGCTCAGGACAACCGCCTCGAGTTCCGTGATTTCGGAATCTTCGAGACCCGCACGCGTTCCAGCCGTGTGGCACAAAACCCAAAAACGCTGGAACGGGTTCAAGTCCCATCCAAACGCAGCGTCAAGTTCAAAATGGGCCGGCTGATGAAAGAAAAGCTCTGCCCGGACGAAACGGTTACGGAATAATCAGGTATTTCACGCAATCATTGCGGATCAACTTTGTCTAAATTATGTCTTGTTTAGTGGAGAGGACCATGGCTGAAGGTACGGTCAAATGGTATGATAAGAAGAAGGGGTATGGCTTTGTTCTCAATGAAAAGGGTGAGGACATTTTTGTTCATTACACCAGCTTCGCCGACCCGGCCATTCGCTGTCTCGACGAGGGAGAGCGAGTCTTATTTGATATTGTCAGCGGCGAAAAAGGCCCGCGTGCCCAAAACGTCAAGAAAATCATACCCTGATTATTGGGTTTGATTTCCACGTCTTCTGAGAAATCGCTGAAGATTTTTTACCCAAATTTTATTTCTACACCATCAATATCCACTTTAAGCTTGAATTAACACAGAATTCACAGTGTTTATGGTCATTTGCCACTTGCTCAAATGCATCCTGTATGGTATGGTAAGAGATGGGTCGAGTTCATCGACCGTTACAGGATATCGGAGCTTGGCATGTTTTCAGCACAATCGAGCCAAATTCTGGATTCACAAGTGCTTGTTTTAAATAAGCACTATATGGCCTTCAGGGTCATAGGACTCCGCCGGGCACTGTCCCTGGTTGTCCGGGAGCTGGCGGAGATTGTGTCCTGTGACGACGGCACATGGGAAAATTACGACTTCAATTCCTGGCGGGAATTATCTTCGTATCGGCAAACCTTTGAAGCACATAAATACGATTGGGTTTCCGGGGTTAATTTCGATATTGCCGTGCCGCGGGTCATTCGATTGCTGTTTTACGACAGGCTGCCTCGACAAACCGTCAAATTCAATCGCCGGAATATTTTTGCCCGTGACGGCAACCGATGTCAGTATTGCGGCAAGAAGTTCCCCACCAGCGAACTGTCGCTGGACCATGTCGTGCCGCGAACACTCGGCGGCGGCAATGCCTGGGACAATATCGTCTGTTCGTGTACTAAGTGTAACGCCAAAAAAGGCGGGCGAACGCCGGAGCAGGCCCACATGAAGCTGATTCAGAAGCCTGTCAAACCCAAACGCAATCCGGTCCTGCATATTCATCTGAGCCATGACCGGTATAAAAGCTGGAAACAATTCCTCGACCATGCGTACTGGTCTGTGGAACTGACCTGATTACGCCCTGCCGATTCAGGCTATCAAATCCGAAGATTGCCGCGTGCTTTCAGATTCGATCCATTATCGCCGGGTATTCCAGAACTGGCATTCTTAATCGTATTGGCAATCACGTCAACCGACCAATTGGATCCAACCGGATAAGGGTATTGACGTCCTGAGGTTTCCGTCTGAGCCGATGGTGTAGCGGGTATCGACCACATAGCCTTCGGTTATCTGTCAGACTCGATAAGGATAATGCTTTTCTCGATACGGATACTGGGTGAAATTTGCGGAGTCTTACCGCTGGCGGTCTTGAGCCCGCGAACACACAACTTTCTGCTTAGTTCGTACGGGAAAGGGCGTTCTGTTTGATTCGAATTTTTGCCGCTGTCCGGATCGCTGAAGAAAAACAAGCCCTTGTCATTTTTCAGATTCGAATCATCAACAAAGAGGCCGTCAATCGTTATCTCTCGCGGCATAAAGCAGGTGTAGCCGAAATCGTGCATGCTGTCGTTTTGTATGTTAATGATGTACATTCGACTCATACTTCTGTCGGACGGAACCCAGCGACAGTTACTGACGATGACATCGCCTTCCCAGGTACTGCCGTAATCGCTGCGAAAATTAATAAAAGAGCTGCCTTGTAATGTGGAATCCTCAATCTTGAGCAGGCCGCGGCCGGTCGCGTTAAGGCCCATATAGCCGAGTGTACAGCGGCGGATCACATAGGTTCCGGACACGCCCATATGTGTATCCATCCTGGAGAGCGTGCAGTCCTCCAAAAGAATGTTTTTACAGAAGTTTGTCCCGATTACGCCCCACTTTGACCGATCATTGATGTCGTTCATGCGACAGCCGATCATGGTGAAATTGACCACACTGTTTGCGTTGTAATCGTAGGTTCCCATGCTTACCGGTTTGCCCGCTGATCCGATGGTTTTATAGACTTTATGTCCTGCGGCAAAGCAGTTGCGCAGGGTGATGTTGGCACATTGACTGACATCGATAAAGCCCGAGTATGGGTGCCCGACTTCGGTTTCACCGGTAACGTAGTGGGTCAAACCATCGATGACCGTGTTAGAGCGGTTCACTTTGATATTCCTGGACCAGTAATTGTATCCGACCTCCTGGTTCATCCGATTTGCAATCGTTGTGAAGATGCCGCCGTGCAGGACAAGCTGTTTTTCGTCGATCGGATGGGCCTCGACACGATCAATCGCAGTGTAATCCCAGTCAATGTCGCCCTCAATCGAACCGTCCCGGCGCAGGATGAAGCAGTCACGCTGGGATGTTCCCGCATTTTGGTTAAGACCTCGTCGGATGTAGCGTTTGATCTTATGGTTCATTACCAGGACGTAACAATCGTGTTTAGACTGTGATTTCAAAGACTTCTGGTCTCGCGTCAACCGGTCGATTTTTATGTCTTCAGGGGCAAGCAGCGAACGCACTTCGAACAGGGATTTTTTGTGATTCTCAACGTCAGTATCGTCAATGATAAAACGCGAGGTGCTCCAGTCGGTATCGGTGGCGATGACAGCGGTAAACGCCTTTTTGCCGAGGTGGTAGGTTGCATCCGGCCTGGATTTAACGGGTAATCCACGGGCATTGGCATAGTCATGCGCTTTGCAGATCGCCGGCAGGTCGTCGTGGACACCGTCCCCCACTGCTCCGAAGGCTTCATACGTAACAATATCACCTTGAGGCATCACGTTAGCGGCCAACAGCAGCACAGGTTGACCATTGAATCCTACGGCAGCAACCGAGAAGACCGATGTAAAGATGCTAATGATCCATATATTCAAGAGTCTATTTCGTTTCGATATCATAGAATCGCCTCCTCTGTATTACGTGTACTTCATTATCCAGACATTCCCGCAGTGTAAACTGGTTCATCTTACATCTCATGTCACTCTTGCCCAGGATCAATCTTTGAAAAGTAAATACAAAATAGTATCTCCGGAATGGTGGATATTATTTTTGCCGAACACAAACACCAACCCCGCAGACAGGACCATGATAACCGTTGGCAGTTTATTTACGCAAGTGCTTTCTTTGGTGAATCACAACGCTTTTGGCCGTGCGGTCCGGCCGTGGGATGCCGAACACGGGGCCAAGGGGTTTTGCTGAGGAATCATAAGGATTTTGCGGCCACGCTGCGATTTATACTATTGATGTATCGGGACTTGCGGATATGGCTGAACCACCCGTATCAAACCCAGGCCCTGGGTCCGCCGGACGAACAGTTATTATTGCTTAGATAAGACTTGGACCGCAGTGAATATATTCATACATATTATTTGTATTTACATTTAATATGTGCTCTATTTCCGACACCCCCAGGCTTGAAAACCATATATCATTATATTTAAATGATTTATATCGTTTTCAAAAACACTAACAGGGTCTTTACCTCCCCCTCATAAAGACCGTTTTATTGATTTTATGCCATTAACAAAGTATTTGATTTGCGAAATGAAAACGGTCACATAATTGCCTAAAACCAGGCTGGATTCTCAAAAATATGTCAATACTTATAATTGATAAAATCGGCAGAGCTGATACAATAAGCCGTATATGTTATATACAAAGTGATTACAAGTGCATAGAAAATTGAAATACAACTTTATTAAACAGCAAGCACGCTAACTGTGCTTTCTTTGGGAGCATCTCCTCTATGGATTCCAAACAGCCGGAACGATCTATAAAACATAAGGCAATCTATGATAAGATTTGCAGTGATATCCTCAAGGGTGTCTATAAACCCGGCCAGAAACTCCCGACAGAGAATGAACTTGCAGAATTCTTCAAGACGTCTCGCCCGACCATCAGCAGGGCCATGCGGGATATTCAGGAAAAAGGGCTGATTGTCCGCCATCAGGGACAGGGCACTTTTGTCAAACAGGCCAGTGTCCACGAACATAAAACCTTCGGCATTCTTGTTCACTGGCAGATACGCCCCCATACCGATACCATGACCACCATTTTCGGCGTGATGGTTCCGGAAATACTGAAAGTGGCCAGTCAGCATGGGTATTCACTGCTCCTGAATGACATACCGGAGTATAAAGACACAGATTATATTGAATATTCCAAGAGAATTGCCCAGCGCCTGATTGATTCCCATGTGGCCGGGGTCTTTTTTACGCCCCTGGAAGTCTCGGACAAAATGTCCATCAATGAAGAACTGGCCAATGCATTTGACAAGGCGGGAATTGCTCTGGTTCTGCTGGATCGCGACATTACCGACAGTTATCATCGCAGCAAGTATGACATGGTGGGCATCAATAACGAGCAATCCTCCTTGGTATTAACCAATCACCTGCTCAAGCTCGGCTGCAAGAAAATTGATTTTGTCTGCGGCCCGGCCCTGACCACCGCGATTAATGACCGTATTCGAGGTTATCGTGCCGCGATGGAAGAACAGGGTATTCATGTCGAGTCTCATCAGCTTCACAGCTTTGACAGCAAACACCTGCTGGAAGGCCAGAGTACTGAAGGCCAGGAAATTCTGGAGCTGGTAAAATCCGGGAAAACAGAGGCATTTGTTTGTGTCAATGACTCCACCGCCGCGGACGTGATGCTGTATTTTCTGCGTAACGGACTCAAGGTCCCGCAAGACGTCCGGATCGTCGGATTTGACGACCTGCCGATCAACAAACTGCTGCCTGTCCCGCTGACGACGATTCGCCAGCCGGCTGAGGCGATGGCGCACGAATCCGTCCGAACCATGATTGACCGAATCGAACACAGCCAGATACCCGCCCGCGATATCATGGTCAAGACCGAGCTGATTATCCGGCAGTCCTGCGGAAGTATATAAATCTCCTCGAGTTCATTCGGCCTTTCGCATTTTCGGTCACCGGAAATCGGGTTACTTGTCTGCTTCTTCGCCGATATGCCGCAGCCAGATAAAATACAATCCGCCCAGCGACACCAGGAAAATGACCAGGGTAATCCCGAACGACCGGTAGCTTTTAATCAGAAGCTGCATCGGCAGCAGAAACAGTGTAATCTGCCAGCCCAGTGCAAACGGCAAGGCCCAGACATCCCGCTTGTGCTCCAGGGTCATTTTGGTCCGCACCGCCGGTGCCAGCAATTCCCGGAACGGCCCCCACAGCCCGAACGGCCGGGTTGTGCGGTAGAAATGCTCCAGCACCGCACGGTCAGTCGGCTGCGTCATATACGCCCCGATGACCGATGCGGCCAGGCCAATCGACGCCATGACCAATAACTGAAGCCTTGGGTCCATCTCCGGCATGAACATCCGCTGTAAAATGGCCGCCAGAATCCCGACTATCGTCCCGACGGCAAATCCGCCGCCGTTGAATCGCCACCAGTAAAACCGCAGAATCGTCGGCATCATCAGCCCCCCGCCCAGCGCCATGATAAACCAGTCCCAGATATCGTTGATATTCTTGACCGAGTAGCCAAACAGGAAACTGACCACGACCAGCCCGGCTCCAAAAAGCCAGCTCACAAAAATCATTTCTTTGTGTGTCGCTTTGGGATGAAGCTGCCCCTGATATACATCCCGCGCAAAGAACCCCACCGCCATTATCACAATCGAACCAAAGGTCGATAAACATGCCGCCACCAGCGCAACGATGATGATGCCCCGCAAGCCCACCGGGATGCTGTATAAAATAACCGCCGGCACAATCCGTTCCGGATTAATCGTTCCATCAAAGCTCAACAACTGCAATTTCGTTGCCCAGCCTTCGCCCAGAAGCTGCCGCAATCCATGCATCAACTCCGGGGAATAGGCCGCCGGCGAATGAATAATGCCGGAGATTAAATCTTCCCACTGCGGTTTGGTGATGGAGGCATAATGCGTCTTAATCAGGGCCGCTGCATCCGCCAGCACCGTCTGGTTGGGGAACAGGTCTTTGACCATAAACAGTCCCAGGACCGCAAACGCCATCATCATCGGCCAGCGAATCATCATCAGAGACGTCCAGAAAAACGTCAGCTTGCTGCATTCCTTATCGCTGCGGGCGCCGAAATAGCGGGGCTCGCCGCCGGTTCCCAAACCGAAAAAGATATTCCGCAGCAGGTACGCCAGTGCGAACGCCATCAGGTAGCGGTACTGCTCATAGCCCCTGGGCATCGTCGTCAGCCAACTGCACGACGAACTCATCCAGTCCTTCTGGCCGGTCACTTCGTAGGCCAGCGCCGCAAGCTGTTCGGGGCTGGAGATTTTCATAAACGTCATCACCGAAACCACCACCACCGCCGTCAGAATCAGGATCGACTGAAACAGGTCAATATACACGACACCGTAAAAACCGGATATCAGGGTATAAAGCGTTGCCACGCCAATCATGAGCATAGCGCAGATCAGCGGCGAAAAGGGAATATACAGCGACAAAAACAGCCCGGCCCCTTTGATCAGATAGGCAATCAAGCCCACCGCCGAGGCAATCGCCGCCACTGCCGCCGCCATGCGAGCAAACCGGCCCCCAAACGTATCCCCGAACCGGTAAATCATCCACTCGGCATTGGTCAATACCCCCGAGCGGCGATGCCATTTGCCCGTCCACAGCATCATCACCACCAGCACCAGCACCGCCCCGCCGCGAAATTCAATATACAGCCCGCGCGGCCCGAGCATATACAGAAACGAAACAATAATCATCGTCCCGGTCATATCAAAGAAACTGGCCATGCCGGACACCCCCAGCGCCCACCACGGCAATTGCCGTCCCCCGATCAGGTAGTTCTCCATGCTGGACGACGCCCGCTTCTTCAGATACAGGCTGATTCCGATCAGCCCCAAAAAATAAACCGCAATAAACGAATAGTCTCCTGTGGATAAATACTGCATACAATCCCTTTATTCTTTGACTTCGTTTCAGATTCCGCCCGCGAGGCGTTTGAGCGGCAAGGTTCACACGAATATCCGCTATTCTACCGTCTTTATTGCTTGCGAACAAGCGTAATCAAATCCATCTGAGGGAGCCTTATCTGTATAGATCAGGCCGAAAACTCCAATGTTACAATTTTTTTGGCGGCGATTTCCAGGCTGCATCCGCCCTGGGGATCCAGCGGCAAATCCCGAACCGGCAGTTCTTCCAGCGTCACCATTCGAACCGAACCCCAGGACCGGTGCCCTTTCCCCGGCAGCGTCATATCTTTTTGCTGACGCTGCACAGGACTGTCGATCTGCGGCGGAGGCGCATAGCCGCTATTGAGCAGGACATGTGCCCGAATCGGACGGGCAAACGGGTTAAACAACCGGACAATCCAGCCCTGGCCGTTTTCGCTCCTTTTGACCGCACTGACATGCAGTGTATCCGGCACAACTTCAAGGAACGACTTGCGGGTTGGCTCGGTGCCCGCATCGGTTGGGGCTGTCTGGGCAATGACCAGCGGCAGGGTAAACTGCTCAGAGGCCTTCCAGATACCCGCCTGGTCCCAATTGCCCGCATGCGGCATCACCGCATAGCGATACCGGTGAACACCCAGGCACTGCGAGCTTTTGTCCGCCTGGCTGTAATCGGTCATTTCCTGCGTCACACAGATGCGAAGCGGAAATGCCCGCAGCAGGGTCAGACGCAATTCCGGACAGGCCTCGTCCGTCGCCTGATAGGCCTTGAGCCCTTCGTTGAGCAGTGCCACGCCATACATTCCATCGGTAATATCCACAAACGAATTCATCGGCTGTTCCGATTGCGGCGGTTCGGTATACGATTCGGAATAGGGAATACGGACAGTCCGATGAATCACATCAAACTGCCCCTGCACATCGACAGCGTCTGCCCTGATCCGACACGGAAACACCGTCTGCAGATAATGGTCTTCAACGGTATTGTTCAGTTCGGTTTCAATATCCACCCAGCGCTGCCCCTTTCGCAGGGTGATGATGCTGATAATCGTAACATCCCGCATGACAGGGCTGCGCGATTTGTCGCCATCGGTCCGCCCTGCCGGCAGACTCCAGTTTATCTGGATCCGGTAGGACGCCTCCAGTTCACCATCCGCAGTCAGTGTTACGGCTGCCGATTCGCCCAGGGTGGTAAACACGGCATTATTTTCCACTTCCTCATGCTGCCAGGGGTTGCCCACTTCCGACGTATCCCGGAAATACCCCATCTGCTCATAGGTCCGCTCGGTACACTTATCGGTTATTGTCAGCGTTCCGTTGGCATTGACTGTGACCTGCAGGTATTCGTTTTCCATCGTGTTCAGACCCGTCACCATCGTACGGCGTCGCTGCGGCACTTTCCGCTCCAGCGGCCGCACATAAAACAGGGCATACCCCATTGCCGGAATATGTTTCAGCGCCGCCCGGATCCGGCACTGCTGCGTCAGGAACATATTGGCCGTATCATTGGGCGACTGCACAATCTGGAACGAAGGGCCGGCACCGAGCGTCTGAACCTCCACCTTGTTACCGCATTCATCCAGTATCTCATAATCTTTTGCGTGCCATTCACGCGGCAGTTCCAGGTACAGCGCCGTCACTTCACTGCGTTCAAACGGGGCTGGATTATACACCAGAATCGCCATATCCTCAGCCGTATGGCTGGAATAATCAATCGTGCCCGCAATATCCAGCAGGGCCCGCTCAGCCACACAGGCGGCAATCTCGCGGCTCTGCCGGCTGCGAAACAGCATGTCCTGCCCGATGATGTCACGACTGCAGCCGCCGATGGAATCATGCCCATGATTCTGCAGCAGCCAGTGATAGGCCTGGTCCAGAAATCCCTGCGGATGCGGCGCCCCCAGCAGGCTGGCAAAGACCGCCAGCGGCTCGGCATACTGCATTACCTCCCGCTCGGTCCTGAAGTTATCCATCTTGATATCCATTCGTGCCGAGATAATCCATCCAAACAGCGGGCTGGTAGAAGTCGAATCGGAGCAGTGCCGCATTTCACCATAACGTATCGGCAGCGATTCACTGACGCTGCCCAGAAGCTGCTTCTGAAATTCTTCAAAAGAGCTGTGAAAGACCTGCGCCGTATCCTGCAGAATCTGGTTGCAGTCCCGAATCATCTGGACTTCCCGGATGTCCGGGCAGGAGGAATCATGACCGCAGGACCACAACCGGTGCGGGGTCGTCCAGTCACCGTCCTGCTCTTCGAGGGTCTGACGGGCGCTGGCCGGGATGGCCGTGGATTGATACATGAATTTTGGACGCGAATACTGGGCATCCAGCTCCTGGTAGCGACTGCCGATGAACTTGAATGGTCCAAATCCGCAGCCCCACGGAATGACGCGGTTGTTGATATGCTGGATGTTCCAGTACACCGGCCGCTGGATGATATACCAGACATTATAGCGGGGACGGGCCGACAGCCGCGACGCCAGAATGCGTGTGCCGTCGGAGCCCTGCCAGAGATATTCCGACCGCGGCGCCGCCTCGGTATTGATGCCGCGATAAAACGCCGCAAACCGAATCCCGAATCCATCATAAATCTGCGGCATCTGCGAAATCTGTCCCCAGGAAAACGGCGAATAGCCCGTCTTGCTGACATAACCGAATGATTTGGCAATCTTGTGCCCCAGCAGCAGATTGCGAACCAGCGATTCGCCGCTGACCGAAAATTCATCCGGCAGACAGAACCACGGCCCTGCCAGCAGTTTCCGGGACGAAATCAGCGTCCGCAACTGCTCTTTTTTCTCTGGGCGTATCTCCAGGTAATCCAGCAGCGGAATCGTTTGGGAGTCCAGATGAAACGACCGATAGTCCGGCTCTTTTTCGAAAATATCCAGCAGCATATCCATCATATAAACCAGCATCGACCGCGTTCGCTGCATGGAAAAACGCCACTCCCGATCCCAGTGCGTATTGGAAATAAAATGACACTGTATCAGATTTTTATTCCTCGTATCACTCCCGGATTGCTGGGCAGTCCGGCAATCGCCGTTGATCACAATTTTCTCTGCCATGGTCTGCTCACTGTCTAATCTTTGATGATATCCAGAATCTCCTCGAAACGCTGACAATAATAATCGCACAATCCCAGCGCCCCGCTGCTCAGGATATTGCCGCCGGCAAACCCAATCACGGGAAATCCAGCCAGGCGAACCGCGCAGACCCCCGCCCCGCTGTCCTCAATGCCAAGTACATGACCATGCCTGGTCTCAGGGATCCCAAGCCCGACCCTGCAGGCCTCCGCATACAGCCACGGATGCGGTTTGGGCGAAAGCTCTCCCAGCGTGCCGGCCTGACCTTTTCGCAAAGGATATCCGGCAGTAATGATGGCATCATAAAATTCCGCCGGATCACCCATCTTCAGGGTTCGAAATGCCGACACGATCTCCGGCCAGGCTTTCTCGTATAATCCCGATGTCACCAGGCCGATTTTGATTCGCATGGATTTGAGTTCCAATAAAAAATCTTTTAATCCGGGGGACGGCTGGAAGGCCCCCTCCCTGCCGCGGCCCTGCATAATCTCATTCATCTGAAAATGGGTATGCCGGAAATAGATATCCCGAGCCTGCTCCACTGTTTTGTCCGGGCAATACTTGCCAATACAATACTCCAGATGTTCCGAAACACTATGCCCCGAAATATAAGGCAGGTCTGCTTGTTCCAGTTCAAATTTCGGATTGTCCAGAAGGCTGGCTGTGGTCAATTGGATCATCCATATCCAGAAGTCTTCGCTGCGAACACTCGTACCGTCGAGATCCATCAATACGCCCAGGATGGGTTTGCGAATCGTCACCGGCCGCACTGGATAATAGACCGGGTAGCCCATCGATGACTTGACGCAGGCAAGAACATGGGTTGAAAAAAAGACAAACTCAACTTTCTGGTCGGTGGTGGCGAGGATTGCAGCCACATCATTTTTGTTTAAATAAAAACGATGGTCACTGGTCTTTTCAAGGGCAATAAAATCATCGACTTTGGCCTTGATCCCCAAATGCCGGATAAGTATCTCACTGCTTTGCCCTGCACAGATACTCATCCCGATCTCCTCGTGACAAATAAACTCAAAACTGCGTTATGCCCTAAAATGATCATATTAATCCAAATCCAACCCGGTCAATAGAAATATGTTTTTACATATAAATATTATTTGTAAATTATTGTATCATAATTGTATTTATATATTTTTATTAAAATAATTGCAAGACAAAAATCCCCTTTCATATATCCAATCTTATACCATCTACTTTATACACATTAACTCTTTTTTATGTGTTACTTTCCTTGTCTACAAGGCGTTATTACATTAAGGAATGCAGAAATCCAGCATAACGTCCGATAATTACGCAATAACAAACAAGGAGACCTGAAATGATCAACGTCAGAACAATCGCGTTATCAGTACTGATAATCCTTTTTTTGTGCACGACTTACAGTTATTCTGCTGATCTGCCAGACGCTTCATGGGACAACCTGCCCCGTTGGAGAGGCTTTAATTTGCTCAATAAATTCATGAAAAACTGGCAGGAAAAACCCTTTGAGGAAGAAGATTTTCGCTGGATTTCAGAACTGGGTTTTAACTTTGTTCGTCTCCCGATGGATTATCGCCAATGGATTGTGGACAACGATTGGACAAAACTGAATGAGAATGTCCTCAAAGAAATCGACCAGGCCGTCACTTGGGGACAGCAATACAACATCCACGTATGCATCAACTTCCATCGCGCTCCCGGCTATACCGTCGCCAATCCCCCAGAAGCCAAAAGCCTTTGGACGGACCCGGAGGCCCAGAAGATATGCGCCATGCATTGGGCCGCGTTTGCAAAACGCTACAAAAGCATTCCCAATAAGAATTTAAGTTTTAACCTGCTTAATGAGCCTGCCCATATTGATCCTAATACTCACGCCGACGTCATTCGCCTGCTGGTGGATGCCATCCGCAAAGAAGACCCCAAGCGTCTGATTATCATCGACGGCCTCGACTGGGGCAACAAACCGTGCAAGGAGCTGGCCGACCTGAGAATCGCTCAGGCCACACGCGGGTATCAGCCGATGCCCCTGACCCATTACAAGGCGGATTGGGTGGATTCCAAAAGCTGGCCCCTGCCCGCCTGGCCGCAAAAAGACATGGACGGATCTATTCTTTGGCAGCGGTATGTCAAACCCTGGGCGGATTTCAAGGCCACCGGCGTCGGGGCAATGGTTGGCGAATGGGGTTCGTTCAATAAAACCCCGCATGAGGTCACGTTAAGCTGGATGGAAGATTGCCTGAAGAACTATCGTAAAGCTGGTCTGGGGTGGGCCTTATGGAATTTCCGAGGCTCTTTCGGTATCCTCGACAGCGGACGGGATGACGTCCAGTACGAGGACTTTCACGGTCACAAACTCGACCGAAAAATGCTCGAACTCCTTCAGAAATACTAGGTCCCCACAAGAACAATCCCTGTTGCACAAACCCGGCTTTCATGCTACCTTGGCACCTGAAAGCCGGTTTTTTTATGCCCGGATTCGTAACAATCATAACCATTTACAGGTGCCGCAGATATGACAAACTCCTTCAGCCTTTCGCTGCCCGATTGGGTTACAGCCTTCCTTGCCGGACAACCCGAGGTTTTTGCTGACCTTAACAGTCGAATGACACTGGCTGTCACCCTGTCCTCACTGAATATTGAGCACCGGACCGGAGGCCCTTTTGGTGCTGCGATTTTCGACAATCCCAGCGGCAGACTCATCTCCGCAGGCGTTAACATCGTGGTCCCCGGCAAATGCAGCCTTGCCCATGCGGAAATGGTCGCCATCGCCCTGGCTCAACAAAACCTCGACACACACGACCTTGGCAGCCGGGGAACCTATCAGCTTGTCACGAGTTGTCAGCCCTGCGCGATGTGTCTGGGGGCAATCCCGTGGTCAGGAGTCAAATCGCTGGTTTGCGGCGCCCGGGGCGAAGATGCCGAGACAATCGGATTTGATGAGGGAGCAAAGCCGGACAACTGGATTGACCACCTCCACAGACGCGGGATTGAGACCACTTGCGATATCCTTCGCCAACAAGCCGCAGAGGTCTTGAACCGCTACGGTGCAAAGGGGGGTGACCGTTATTAATCTTTGACTGAAAACACCTGTTTTAGTGCTTGTCCATTTTTGAGATATAACACCCCACAAACGTCGTAATAATCAGCAGATAATCCAACTCAGCCAGACTGTAATGGGTATGGTCAATCGAGTTTTCCAGATAAACCACGCCAAAACAGTTGTTTTCAAAGAAAATCGGGGAGATAATCACTGACCGGATTCCACGGTTGGTAATCTGCTTGGGAAGCTGGTGAATCAGCAGCGGAATATGTTTTTCCTGAACTTCATTAAGACTGGCCGGGATTGCCAGGTCCGCACGCTGCAAAGCTTCGGTGGTAATCTTCCGCCCGCCCTGTACTTCCATCGGTCCGTTTGGATTTTTACGCAATCCAATCCAGACATTGGTTGCCTGTAATTGGCCCAGCAGTAAATCCCCCAGAGTCGCATATAGAGGCTGTAACCCTTTAACAGACGTAATCTTATCCATTGCCTGGCAGAATTGTTTAATACGTTTGGCTGGAAATTTAATCGGAGGCGCATCGCCTGCCTCGGCGTTGCGCTCCACGGTATGCAGGTCTTTGCGAATCTGGTCACCCACGACCGTGTCTTCCATCTGGGTTATCTTGTTGACATCGACATCGTCTTCTTCAAGACTGACACGGATGGTAAAATCGGCAATCTGGATAGTATCAGCATTTTTGAGTTCGCTTTTGTGAATAGCGGTCTGATTCAGATAGGTTTTGTTGGCAGAGCCCAGGTCTTCAACAATCCAGGAGCCGTCGCGCGTGGTGTAAATCACGGCATGCTGACGGGAGACCGCCGCATCGGGGAGAAAAACCTGGCTGCCGGTCTGCCGTCCGATATAAATCGGACCCCGGTCGAAACGCAATTCGTTAACTGAGCTGCCGCCAAGACTTACAAATAGCCGCATACCTGTTCTCCAGCCCCCCGGTTGTCTAATCACGTCAACATTAACACCCTCATTGTAATCTCGCATGACAAAAAAGTCAACCCGTCCATTTGCCGGTATTGGACTTTCCTTTTCAAACTCAACGAATATAATATCCTCGATACGTCGATATCTGGCGACTTGGACCGTACTTTGTTAAGGAACAGGATAACCTATGTCCACCAAAATACTGCATTGTGTTTCAGTACTGTTTTTGTCTTGCACTGCAATCGGGCTTCAATATCAGCCTGATGAAATCCTCGGTACCGACCCCAACGACATCAGCCATATCACCAGCGGCCCAAAGGGCTTTTCACCGCATCCGTCTGAGGAAATCATGGTGGGTATCGAATGGCCGCTGTCGCAGCAGTGGTTTGCCACCGCAACGGTCATCGCGCCCAACTATATTGTCACCGCGGCCCACTGGAAACAGATTATCAAGAGTAGTCATCCCCAATGGCCGGTAAACTTTAAACTGAAACGACATGGACAGGGGCTTCCCGACAGAGACTATATTATTGTGGATGAACGGCATGATGATGCACGCGATATTATGGTCTGCCGGGTGATTATGTCCAGCCCTGCAGATCCCAATACGATGATTGATGCCAGCTTTCCGAAACAAATCCCTTTATATGATAAATCCGATGAAGCCGGCAAGATGGTCACTATCGGTTCTTTCGGCAAGATAGAACGTTATACCAAGCCGTGGGGAGAATGCACCGAAACCGAGCGCAAGCAGATTCAACGGCTCCGTGCACCGGGGACCCTGCACTGGGGACGTAATATCATTGCCGGGACAGCACTTTACAAAAAGACGATGCCCATGCTAATCTTCCGGTATGATCCCGTCGGCAAAGGCGACTATATTCGCTATGAAACCTGCGGCAATGAGGGCAATTCCGGGGCACCGTGGTTTATTCAGGACGCCTCGGGCCAGTGGTATCTGGCGGGGCTGTTCACCGCCGGCACCGCAGGGCCGCGCATCAGTGCCAACCGCGACGTGATTGCAGACATGATCCGTCGGATGAATACGTTCTCACATTAAGACGTATTTTTTACCCAATGGGCAGGGTTCTTCCGCAAGCGACAGAGGCACGTGATTGATGTCACTGGTCTTAACCATGCCGAAACAGAATATTTCAAGTCAGATTCGCATCAATTACTGCAGCCAATTGACCGCCAGGATTGACAAGTCCTCCAAATCTACCGCGCCGCTGTAATTGATGTCCGCGGGATTCAGGCTGCCGCTGAATGCCTTTAAAAGCGGGTACGTCTGAAGATTGACGATGCCCCACGCATTGACAAAATCCCATCCGGCCGAAGTAAATGTTGAAAAGGTCTTCATCTGGGCCGTGGTCATGCCAGTTCCGCCGTTACTGTCTGTCAGGCCGCTGGTTTCTGTATCCCAGAAACAATGGGTGATGGTGCCCATGTAATTGCCTCCGCAAAAACCTCCCTTGATAAGCCCTGTCCCGCTTACCGCGCCGATGGAGTAGCTCTGGGTAATTGTGCCAAGTTCATTGCCGCCGCACAGACCGCCGACATAAGACCTTCCCGAGACTGCACTGGTCGCGTAACACTGATGAATCGTACTGTATCGATTGCCTCCGCACAGGCCGCCGATATTATCATGAGAGCCTCCCGCTACCGTACCGCTGGCGTAACACTGGCTGATCGGCCCCCAGCTCTCTCCGCACAGGCCGCCGACGTTATCCGACGTTCCCGTGACTGTACCGCTGGTATTACATTGGGTAATTGTGCCGTAATAGTTGCGCCCGCACAGGATGCCCACCCATACTTTCCCGGTCACATTGGCATTTTTGATAGAGACGCGGCTTATTTGCCCGCCCGAACCGACAATTCCAAAGAGGCCAACGCCGTTGCGTGACTGGTTCATAACCACGTTATTGATGATATAACCATTTCCGTCAAAGACGCCGGTAAAGGCTGTGGTGGAATCGCCGATGATATTGTACGTTGTGCCGGTATAGGCGCCCATATCGATATCGGCCATCAGCTTGAAGTGCGCGCTCCAGTCGTCGGAGTTAAGCCCGATGGTGTTCATTTGCACAGCATCGTAGATGAGATAGGGATCTTCCTCCGTGCCGATGCCGCCGCCGAAATGAGGCTGCCAGGGAAACCGCGGATAATCCAGGTAGGGCATCCACCAGTCCGCCGGATCGCCATCAGAGGCCAGGAAATCCCATGCGGCGGCGGTAAATGTCGAGAGGGTTTTCATCTGGGCGGTGGTCTTGCCGGTACCGCCGGCACTGGTTGCTTTTCCGCTGGTCTGGGTATCCCAGAAGCAGTGGGTCACGGTGCCGCTGTTGGCCCCCACCAACCCGCCGACATTCGTGGAAGAATCCGTAACAAGGCCGACAGAATAGCTGTCGGTGATAGTGCCGGCGTTATTATGTCCCACCAGGCCGGCGGTATAAAACGAAGTGCCGGTGACGGAGTCCGCGGCATAACAGGCGGTAATCGTGCCGGAAGAATTTCTCCCCACCAGCCCGCCGACCCCCTGAACGCCTTTGACAGAGCCGGTGACATAACAGGAGAAAAGGGTGCCGGAAAAATTATACCCTGCGATTCCGCCGACCCAGTCGCCGCCGGTGGAAAACGATACATTTTCAACACCAAGATTGCATACTATACCCCCGGCGCCAATATAGGCGAAGGTCCCGACGTAATGGTTCTCTTCGGTGGTCGTATAGGTCAAGTTGCGGATAACATATCCATTGCCGTTGAAGATGCCGGTAAAGCGTGTCGTGCTGTTGCCGATGAGGTTGTACTGCGTGCCGGTGTAGGCGGACATGTCGATGTTGTCCATCAGGACGAACGATTTGTTCCAGTCACCGGGATTAGCACCGATGGTATTCATCTGCTCTGCTGTCCAGATTTCGAACGGCGACTCCGATGTGCCGCTGCCGCCTCCGTATGAGGCGGCCATGGAACTGAACGACAGCCCCGTCAATCCAATCACTGCAATCGCAAAACACATTCCCTTTTTCATGTCTTCTCCCTTCCATACCATTATCCCTGTTCCTGCACACTATTGATTGTTTCGACAATCAATTACATTTTGCCATTTTTCTCATTACACAGGTATCATGAATCGCCTTGCATAGCTTGTCACGGCGCAAGGACAAACCAATTCAGAACCATGGTCTGCCCGAAGGTCATTTGAGAAATCGTGTTTTGAAATCGCGTTAACACCTGATTCGGTTTCCGATAATACATCGAAGGGGTGATGAATTGCTTATCTGGCTGATATTATATATTTTCGATAAACACACAGTCAATCTTTTTTCGGTAAACAATAGGATAGACAGGGAGCCTGGAAAAGAAGAAATTACTTCTACCGGACTAGGACTACGAAGACTATAGCATCGACTCGCCGGCTATCCGATATCTGACATCACTTATCATGAATACACCCAACAACAAAAACTTCCCCACTATATACTCAAGAATAATCTATCTCATTCATTTATAAACACTTACACATCACTCCATCGGCAACTCAGCAAAACAACAAGAATCTGCTTGAACTCCTGCGACTTTGTTGGTATATTACACTTAAGTGTACAAGCGTTTCTATACTTATGCGGTAAGCTGAGATCGTATCTGGTATCTGTAATTATGATATGCATTGGCATTTGAAATAACCGACATTTGAATTCAAAGGTGGGGACATGCATTTCCAAAATCGTACTCGTCGTACAGTCCTGAAGACTATCGTCACTTTAGTGGTCGTGCTGTTTGCAGTGGATGGATTCGCCATCGATCCAGCCAATCCACCCCAATTTATGCGGGGAACCGTAACCTATAATGGACAGATTCGCACCTTTAATCTGGATCGTTATGACATTCGCGGTGCCAATTTCGAAGTGGTTCTGCTGGATACCGATGGCATCACCAAGCTTCCGATTGATGCGGGGCCGGTCCGAACCTATCGCGGCTGGTGCGAAGAAGAGCCGGACAGTTATGTCGAAGCCACCCTGCTGCCCAATGGCGACCTGCGATACCATGTCTTCAAAGGCAATGCAACGGACTGGTGGTATGATCCGCCTTTTGAAACCAGCGAAACTGCCGCGGCGGTCCGCAACTTCACTGAAATCGGAGGAACCGCCAATCCACCAGCGGGGTATCCTGTCGCGGGAGCAACCTTTGTCGCCCCGGCCGCCCTGCTGGACTCGATGTACAAGACGGTCTATCAGGTGGATATGGGATTCGATGTTCTGGTTGAGTACATGAACGCCACCAACTATACGAACATGACTACATACGCCAGAAAAGCAGAGAATGCCATCAGTCATTTCAATGCGATTTATATTCGGGATATTCTGGCCGAGTGCAAGCTGGGCAAGGTTGTCTTTCGCAAGAGCAATGCCGGACTGGACCGTACCAGCGAACAATGGGGAATCGACTGGTGGAATCTCAATACCTACTGGAAAACTCTTTTTCCCACTACGGATCATCACTTTCTTGGTTTTGTGGGATCCGTCGGCGGCGGCGTGGCGTTTGTCTGTGATTATGGCGGGCCCGGCTGGGCGGCACGCAGTTTCAACGGATGGAACAGCGACAAAAACTGGTGGCACGTCGCCCGGCATGAAATCGGCCACAACTGGGGCTCCGGCGATTGCGTCGAGGGATGCCCCGGGCCGGACGGCTCGACGGTCAACAGCGGCAACTCCATTGAGCTGTCCAGAATGTCCAATCCGGAAGTGGACCAGATTATGAGCTGCCGTCGTGGAAAACTCAACGGCGGCGTCAATATACGCAACATCGGCCCGTACAGCTACCCGATCCCACCCTATGCCAATCTTGATGAATTTACCGCCGTTGCCGGAACTCCAACCACACTGGATATCCTGGGCAATGATTATGATGCCAATGGTGACTGGATCGCAGTAGCTGATTTTGCAAAAACTACTTCGCTGGGCGGAACGGTGGCATTTCGTCCCGCTGCTGGGCCGGATGGCCGCGATGCCTTGTATTATACGCCCCCTGCCGGACAGTTCGGCACTGACAAATTTCAATACTCCATTGTAGATGAAACAGGCAGGACCTCGCAGGGCAATATCCTCATCACCGTCGATATTCCCAATCAGACCCTCCGAGGCTACTGGAAACTCGATGAAACAACAGGAACAACAGCGTATGATTCAAGCATCAAAGCCAGCCATGGTACACTGGCAGGAAGCAATAGTTTTGATACCGGTTCTGTTGCCGGCCGCTTTGGCAGAGCACTGACCTTTGACGGCAATGATGACCATATCGATGTGTCGGGGTTGAATTTCAAGAGCAACACGGTCACCATTACCGCGTGGGTCAATCCCAACGGAACCCAATCAGAATATGCCGCCATTTTTTCAAACCGTTATTCCGGCGCGGCCAACTTCAATTATAAAAGCAATAACACCCTTGGCTATCACTGGAATAACGGCAATTACGGCTGGAATTCCAACCTGAGTACGCCCGCCGGCCAGTGGACTTTTGTGGCACTGGTCATCGAACCCGCCCGGGCAACCATTTATACTTCCAACGGCACGACTCTGAATAAAGCCGTCAATAATGCCTCTCATTCTCCCGAATCGTTTTACGGTACGCCGTCCATCGGGCGTGATGATGACCGCGGTGCAGGAGAACGCCGCTATAAAGGCAGTCTGGATGATGTTCGGATATACGGGGTTGCCCTGACTGAACAGCAGATACGCAACGTCATCGGCGGCGGAGCGGCCGAAAGCCCGAATCCTTTCGATCAGGCAGGCGATATCATCCTCACGCCAAGGCTGAGCTGGGCCATGGGAGCAACTGCGGTGCATAATGATGTGTACTTCGGGACACAATACAACAGCGTCTTGAATGCCGACACGACATCGCCGCTGTATTGCGGACGACAAACACAGGCAGCCTATACGCCCGGCACCCTGAAGCGAAACACCGACTACTTCTGGCGGGTTGACCAGGTGGATAATACCGGCAGCATCCTTGGCGGTGCTGTATGGCGATTCAAAACCGGCAGCGGCAAAGGCGGCATCACACGCCAGGTCTGGCATAATCTCTCCGGCAGCTCCGTCAGCAGCCTGACAGCCAGCGCCAGTTATCCCGATTCCCCGGACCTGACGGAAACGGTCAGTTCCTTTGAAGGTCCAACCAACTGGGCCGAAAACTACGGAACGCGAATCCATGGATTTCTAATACCGCCGGTAACGGGGAGTTATACGTTCTGGATCGCCGGCGATGACAACTGCCAGCTCTGGCTCAGTACGGACAAAAATCCGGCCAATGCCGTCAAAATCGCATATATTGAAGGCGCCAACGCCTGGACCGATTCCCGCCAGTGGACCAAATACACTTCTCAGCAATCGGCTGCGAAAACCCTGACAGCCGGTCGGCCCTACTACATCATGGCCCTGCACAAAGAAGGCAATGGAGGCGACAATCTGGCTGTGGCTTTCAGCGGCCCCGGCATCCTGCGGCAGGTTATTCCCGGCATGTACCTGATACCGTACGCATCGGATTACCATTGGGAACCGTCTTTTGCATCGGCAGCCCTGACAGGGCCTGATGCACTGGAAGGCTATGCGTACCAGTACAGCGTCGCCGGCTGGGCATCTTCTTTTGACGGGGGTGCCGTATCGTATTCGAGAGCCGCCGGACCTCTGTGGCTTGAGGTGGCCCCTGATGGCGCCCTGTCCGGCATTCCCGGCGACGGCGACACCCACACTCAGACATTTACCCTCCGCGCCACAGACTCCCAGGGAAACTGCAGTGACGGCCTGATAACCATCTCCGTAAAAAACACCTTTACCGGTGAGTTGGGTTTGTCGGACATGGCGGTTCTGGCAGCCCAGTGGCTGAACAGCGGCTGCACAGACAGCCCCGCCTGCGGCGGAGCAGACCTGACCGGAGACGGGGCAGTGAACAGTGCCGACCTCATCGCACTGTCCGGCATGTGGCTGACCTCAATGAGCTATGGCGGACTGGTATCCCGATGGCCATTTGATACCGATGCATCGGATACGGCCTCGGACAACGACGGCGTTCTCATGGGCGGAGCCGTCATTTCAC
>CAZKAI010000005.1:1652-12513 GCA_964550565.1 uncultured Pirellulales bacterium | reverse complement strand
TCGGATACGGCCTCGGACAACGACGGCGTTCTCATGGGCGGAGCCGTCATTTCACGAGCGGATGGCGAATATGTCTTCGGCAGCGGCGCCTTAAGTCTTGATGGGGTGGATGATTATGTCCGGGTCTCCGGATACAGGGGCGTAACTGGAACACAAAGCCGCACCTGCAGCGCCTGGATCAAAACGACCAGCACACAGGAAATCCCAATTCTGACCTGGGGCAGCCCTGCAAACGGCCAGAAGTGGATGTTCCGTGTTTCATCAGGCGGCACCCCTGCTGTCGGCATCTGGGGAGGATTGATTCAATCCCAGCAAGTCATCAATGACGGCCAGTGGCATCATGTCGCGGCGGTGCTGCCGGACAGCGAGGCCCCCACCGTCAGCCAGATTCTGATGTACATTGACGGGATTCCGGATGCCCAGGCGTATGCAAATAATACTCAGGCTATCAATACTTCTGACGCCGAAGAGGTGCTGGTGGGCGCCCGCATCGACGGCAGTACTGCAGGCTATTATCAGGGCCTCATGGATGAAGTCCATATCTATAATCGGGCATTGACGCCGCCTGAAATTGAGGAACTGGTCTCCTCGTCCCTGCAATTATATTTACCTTTGAATGAAACTACCGGGACGACTGCGGGGGATTACTCGCCGCAAAACCGCTCAGGGAACCTGATCAATGGGCCTGTCTGGCAGCCGAAATCAGGGGCGATTGGAGGGGCGTTGTCGTTTGATGGCAATGACGATTATGTCAGGATTGCGGATTATAAAGGCGTAACCGGCACCGGGGCCCGCACCTGCAGCGCCTGGATTAAGACCTCGGCTTCGGGGGTTGAGCAGACGATCTTGTCCTGGGGCAGTTCGGTAACAAGCCAGAAATGGCTGTTTCGTCTTGCGGCTTCGGGAAAATTCTCAATAGGCATCTGGGGGGCGTATATCGAATCGCAACAGGCCATTAATGACGGCCAGTGGCATCATGTCGCCGCCGTATTACCCGCCAGCGATGCCCCAGCAATCAACCAGGTCCTGCTGTATATTGACGGCAATCTGGATACGCAATCGCATGCCAGCAGCGCTCTGGCCATCAATACCTCCGGTGCCGAAGAGGTGCTGGTGGGTGCCCGGACCAGCGGAACCGGCACTCTCGCTCATTTTCAGGGACTTATCGACGAAATCCGAATCTATGACCAGCCGCTCCATGATGAGGAGATAATCCAGTTGGCTGGATTATAATCAAGGCAAACAACGGCCGTGGTGCGCCGCTATTTTTTACCGTACTTTTTACGATAATCCAGCGGCGTCATGCCCACAGACTGGCGGAAATATCTGGAAATATGGTCATCTCCGGAAAAGCCGATTGACCTGGCAATGTCCGAAATGGACATATTGGAATTCAATAGCATCTCTGCAATTTTATCGGCGCAGGCACGCCTGATTTCCTGAGACACCGAACAGCCGACAGCCTTTTTAAATCGCTTCTGCAGGGCGTTTTTGGACAGTCCCGTCTGTTCGGCGACATCGCTGACCTGCAGCAGTTTGATGGAGTTATGGTGGATATAATTCATGGCCTTGCCGACTTCATAATCCTTAATCAGCGAAAAATCCGTCGATTGCCGGGTGATGATATTGGTCGGTTCAATCAGAACCGTCTGCTCCGAGGCCGCAACCGTGCCGTCCATCATCTTGTCCAGCAGTTGGGCCGCTTCAAATCCGGCCTTGTAGTAACTGAGCGCCACACTGGAAATCTTGGGAATCTGCGTCTCGCAGATAATCCGGGTGTTATTGATGCCCAGGACGGCGATTTGCTGGGGGATGAGCAGTCCGGCCAGACGGCAGGCCATCAGAATGTTGACGGCAAGGATATCATCGCCGGCCATGATGGCGGCGGGCTTGGGAATGGACTTGAGCCAGTTGGCCAGCAGGTCAAGCTGCCTGTTCCATGAAATCAGATTCCTGACTCCCTTTCGCAGGAAAGGATACGTCTTGAATCCGGCTTGATCGACACGTTGGGTAAAACTTTCAGCCCGTTCCTGCATGGGGACTTCATTCTCACACACGTAACATGCAAAATTTTTGAATCCCAGCTTAATCAGGTAATCCGCCGCCATGGTGCCTATCCGGTTTCCATCGCCGAGAATTGCGGGTCGGCCGGGAATCCGCTGCTTGAGATTGCGATGCACGATGATGGGGATTTTGAATTTGAGAATGTCTTCCAGATTTTTTCGTGAATTCGGCACAATAATCCCGTCCGGCTTGAAATTGGTCAGCCAGCGATACGTCTCGCGGTCATCGGCTTCAAAGCGAAGCGAAAGCGGGGAATAGAGCAGCCAACGTCCGTACAAAGAAGCATATTCCGCAACCCCGTCCCATATACCCCAGTCTTCCCGGTGGGAGTATAAAAACACGACCTTTTTACACTCACGCTGCATTCGTTATCTTCCTCAATAGAAACTATTTATCCAGAAATCAAGACTTTCCCGGCAATTCCAAACAAAACGCTGAAAGATACGTGCTCAAAAAATCCTTTTCGTCGAAAACAACCTCAAGCCTCATCATATCGCCGGGATTCAAAAGGTGTCAAGACAAAATCACAGCCTGTCTGCGGTTTGGTTCAACAGGCTTATGCCGCCACAACAATTGATACATGAGACTCGATACTCCACAGGGCAACAGGAACAAAGCAGCTTTTCTGTTTATATATGGATACTACCTATCTTTATTGTTGTCATGGGCTATTTGATTGCTGTTCGTGGATGCAAGGCTATTTTTGGCGGTATTTTGGTGCAAAGTGGCGTTCATTTTCACGCCGGACTGTCGATATAATAAACACCATGATTAAAGAGGCCGGGTAAGCATGGAACCTGATCAGACAATCGTAATGAGTACATGGACAAGGATTGTGCCGCCTGTCATCACAGATACGCTGCACAATACTATACATGCAGAATGCAGGATGGGGTAGAGAGATGATCAAAGGATGTATCAAAAACGGAAGGAACGCCTTTACGCTGCTTGAATTGCTGGTAGTCATCGCAGTCATCGGGCTGCTGATGGCAGTCGTGGTGCCTGCCCTGCAGAAAGCCAAACGTGCGGCCAAAGAGACGATTTGCTGTTCGAATCTTCATCAATTATCGATTGCGGCACTGGCCTATGAACAAAACGAAGGACGTCTGCCGGAACATTATACCGAAAATCCCGGCGGAACCAAACCGCGCGGAGCCTGGTCTGAACAATTGGCCAGCAATGCAGACCTGGTGGACCATCGTCCCTTGTGGCTGCCTTATCTGCCGGACCTGAAGTTTCTCAATTGCCCCCTGCTTAAAACACTCGATATCAACATCGAAGCCGTTCCGCTGAACAGCCACAGAGTCTATTCCGGCTATATGTTTGTATTCGGCTACTGGCGCGACCGGACGTCTGACGGCCAATTTGGCCCGGAATCCCGCCGCTGGATAAAAACCAACCAGAACTGGAAATACAATGACCGCAGGGTGGAAGTTCTTGCCGGCGATCGCCTTTATTATTCGGCCCCCAACGCCTATTATCGGGTCAATCACGGCCTGAAAATGGGCCTGACAGTCAATTATGTCGAATGCAATGATCCACGTGATTATGTGGTCAGCGTCTATGAAAAATCCGGCGTCACATCCGACGAAGGGGATCTGCGAAAAAAAGTGAACGGTCTGTTTTGCTTCAAGGACGGCTCGGCCGAAAAATACAGCGGCGGCGACGACCGGCTGGTGGACATTTTCGAGCCAACGGACCAGAGCGGCAGAGAGGGTGCACAGTTAATCCCGCTGCGTTAAGGGATGCAGTTTAGATGGAATTTAATTTCAGAAAGACAGGGTATAATGTTCAGAATTTTCAAAACTAACGCTTTAAGGAGTAACACAATGAAAACCAGATTATGGTGCAGCATCATGTTATTGGTATCTGTGTCTTGTTTTGCGACAACATACACATGGACGAACGCAAGCGGGGACCCCAATCACGCATTTACACAATTCTCCAACTGGACGCCGGCGGTCCCGGATGCTGGTTTTACAATTGCAGATGAGTTTCGTATCGATCTCAGCGGCGACCAGTATTCGGAGATCTTCGAAGATACGATCGGCGGCAAACTCTTCTCGGGTTACGGTTCCGGCAAAACAGGGGAATTGTATGTCACCGGCGGAGTTTCAAATTTTGAAAGTAACTTTATGGCCGGAAGAGGCGCCACTTCAATTGGCTACTTATTTGTGAATGGAGGAGAAATTACTTTTTTAAAAAGCTATTTCACGATCGGCGAAAGTGGTACCGGAAACTTTAATATCAGCAACGGGACGGTGAAGACTAACCGTTTCAATATGGCTAACAAGGCAGGGTCTAAAGCCGATGCGGCGATAAGCGGTGGATTGGTCGATATCTCGACCTATCTCAAGTGCGGCATGACCGGAACAGCCAGCTTGGTTATGAGCGGAGGCCAAATTAAAACCGGCAGTTACATGCTGGTTGGTGAAAATCCGGGTTCGTCTGGAACCGTTGAATTAAGCGGGGGGCGGATTGATATTACCGAGCTGCTGACGATCGGAAATTCCGGGCGGGCCTTTTTGTCGATTGACGGCAGCGCCGGCCAGATACAGTGCGGCCAGCTGGCTATCAACGAGCAGTCAACCATACAACTGAATATTGATGGGACAGCCATTTTTGGAAATCCAATCACGGTGACAACGTCGGATTCCACCCTGCCCGGCAATTTTGATCCGAATTTCACATCCGGAACGGAACGAGGCGGCTCATATGTGGCCGTGGCAGCTCTTCAAAACAAGATTCTGACCAGCGAACCGAATTTATCCACCACCGCCTTTGCCGCCGGCTGGACAAGTCAGACCGTGAATATCGGGGCCGGTCAGGCTGTGCTGCTGATTCACCCGCATTACGGAAATAATGTTTCCTGGACAGGAGCAAGCAGCCAGCTTTGGAGCAACGCGGCCAATTGGAGCACCTCTTTGGATTCCAATGATGCCGCTGTGATTGATTTGGCGGGAACTTCCGGCGCGATTTTAAACTCCACGGCAGCATGCAGCGGCCTGGTTGTCGGCAATGCGTCAACCGGCTCACTCAACGTCAATGCCGGCGCCAACGCCGCATTCGGCAGCCTCATCGTTGCTGATACAAATGCCTCATCCGGCTCACTCACCGTTTCCGATGGTACGATGAATGTGTCCAGCACGGCCTTCATCGGATCCAGCGGCAAAGCCTCTTTCACCATGAACGGCGGAGCTTTTTACGCCGGAAACCTTATCGCAGCATTCAATCCCGATAGTACGGCAGATATTTTGATCAGCAATAACGCCGTTGTGGATATCGATGGTATTACAGGGCTTGGTGCAAATGCCAAACTCACCCTCTCAGGCCATCAGGCAACTGCAGAATTCGGCTCACTCACTGCGGCAGAAGGCTCGGAAATCTACTTTGTGTTAGATGGTGCCCTGGGTGTCGGCAATGGCCTTGTCGTCAACGGTGACGTGGTTCTGAATGGCGCGATTAATATTGGATTTATTGATAATGCTGCAGTGGATACTACCTATACCGTGCTCCGCAGCACAGGGAAAATCGATGACAATACGGACGGAAAACTGGTAAAGACTCCCTTTGTGACTTATGCTTTAGTCCAGGATGGAGACTACCATACGCTGCAGGTTACAGTTTTTAGCCCTGAAAACTGCCAGGAAGTGATTGATGGAGGGATGGGTTTATCGGCGGATATTAATCAGGATTGCCGGGTCAATCTCGCAGACTTCGCTGAAATGGCCTCGCAGTGGCTGGCATGCAATGACCCTCAGCAGTGTAACTAAATTCAAATGAAAACATTAAAAAGTAGCTGAACCTTTTGGAAATTTGATACAATATTGAATGGATTAAGGAGGTTCGCCTGTAAGGCTTGTCTCGTTACAGGTCTTACAGGCTCTTTTATTGGAAAAGGATTTTTCCTGGATTCAAACGGGGTGAAATGATGCTCAAAAAATACTGGACTATTTTAGTTTTATCATTATACGGACTGAGTCCTGTGTTTGCCGGATACGCCGATCAGGTCGCCTCCGACAAACCGGTCGCATGGTGGCGTCTGGATGAGGCCCGATATAAAGATAACCTTCCCGCAACCGATAAAATGGCTCACATAACCAGTGCGGTATTTGCCGGAGATGCGATGATCGCTGCCGCCGGAATCGACGGCAGATGCGGATGGTTCAACGGCAATCAGGCCGGCATTGATCTGGGCAGCGACCTGGGGCCTTTGCTGGACGGCAGTTCCGCCATCACCGTCGAGGCCTGGATTCGCAATAGCTGTCTGTCCGGTATTCAGCGTATTTTTGCAACCCGCATCCATGAAGGTAAGGCCGGCATTGACATCGGGCTTTACAGCTCCGGCGACACCCCGAGCACACTGAATGTCGGCGCCAGAAGCTCTGTCGAGGATTCCTATCTGACTGTCAGCACGGATTTCTCCACCGTCAATCAGTGGACACACATGGCCTGCATCGTCAATTATGCTCAGGACACCATGGCCATTTATCTGAATGGAAAACAGGCCCTCAGTCAATCTGTCAATTTCAGCCGTTCTTCGTATCAATACGGGGACAGCCCTACCCAGCATGACCAAATCGGCCGCACACCGGACAACAAAAATCATTTCCGCGGATGGATCGATGAACTGGCCGTCTATAACAAAGCACTGACTCCATCACAAATTCAAGCCCATGCTGTCGCCCAGAAACCCGGTGAGCCGGACCCGCTGTGGATCAGCCAGATTGGCTACAGCGACCCGGCAACCAAAAAGATGATCGGATCCCCCTGCATTTATAAATACAGTAACGGCATCATTCTCGCTTCCTACGGTTATCGCGGCAATACCTATGTCAAAATATCCTATGACAACGGACAAACCTGGCAATCACGAAGTCAGATAGATATGTTCGCAATGGCCAGCCTGTTCGAGCATAAAGGAGACGTCTATCTGTTCGGCCTTTCCCAGAATCCGGGCCATATCTGTATCATTAAGACTTCGGATTACGGTCTGCACTGGACAGAAACCTCTGTCTTATTCGAAGCCCAACAGCCGGGAACGTATGGTTATCATACCGGACCAGTCCCCGTCATTCGTGCCAATGGTCGAATCTACCGCGTATTCGAAAAACGCGTGACCAATGAACGCTGGCCGATTGCCTATGCGGCTGTGATAGTTTCGGCGGATGAAACGTCCAATCTTTTGAATCCCCAAAGCTGGACGATGACCAATGCTGTTCTTTTTGATCCATCCTGGGTCGATCCGGCCTGGAAGTGCACTTCGCCCGGCTGGCTGGAAGGAAATGCCGTTCAAAAACCGGATGGCTCAGTTATCGCACTGATGCGGGTGCACACCAACCCCGTTGTGGATAAAGCAGCCATCCTGACACTCAGTCCCGACAATAAGACACTGAGCTATCATCCCGCCTCCGGCTTGATTGAGATGCCCGGCGGGATGCACAAATTTGATATCCATCGTGACCCGGTCACCGGAAAATATCTGTCGCTGGTTAACAATAACACCGACCCGTCCAGAACCGCACAGCGAAACACCCTGTCGCTGATCGCTTCCGAGGACCTGATTCACTGGCAGCATGTCCGCACGATTATTCAGGACAATTCCCCCATGACCTGGCAGGAGTCGATGATCAATACCGGATTTCAGTATGTCGTCTGGCAATTCGACGGCAAGGACATCCTCTTCATCAGCAGAACCGCGTATGATGGCGCCATGAATTATCATGATTCCAACCGGATTACCTTCCATCGCCTGCCCAATTATGTCGATATCCTCGCTCCCTGCGGCAGTTGGGGATTTCTGGATATGGATTTGAACCAGGATTGCCAGGTCGATATCGTCGATTTGTCCGAGATGATACAACAATGGATCGATGTTTATGAATTACCTGATTTTGCAATGCTTTCTGAACAATGGTTAATGTGTACGCTCCCTTATGGACAAGGATGCGTGTCTCTTTTATAGGGGTATTCGTTGTAGTTTACATTGCGGACAGGACGACTTTCTTTTAGTATAATATGGCCTAAACAGCCATCTCTTTATCAGGATAGAAAATGCTTAAGACACTACGACTTTTTGGAATTGTACGGACGGCCTACCGACGGCCGGAGTGCGGCAGTAACCACGCCGTAAAATGGACACGCCTTGTCCTGTTAGCATCAATCCTTCTGACTTGTTCGTGTCAGTCCTATGCCGACGGACTGACCCGCATCCAATATAACCATCCCGGCCTGGTTGTTGACCTCGGCTCAGGATTATGGGCCTGGCCGATTCCCATGGATTATGACGACGATGGAGATAATGACCTCCTTGTCGTGTGTCATGATAAACCCTCGCGATGCATATACTTTTTCGAAAATCCCGACGGCAGCGCCAAAATGCCGGTATTCCTGCCTCCGGTCAGGGTCGGCAGCTCTTATGCGAATCTCCAGCCCTCGTATATCGACGGCAAAGTCCGGCTGCTGAATACCAACAAAGAACTGATCGATTACAAAGAAAATCAATTCAGCAAAACCGTCACCATCTATCCCGATACCCTGCCGTATAAACCGGAACTGCTGCCGATACCCCGAACTGTCCGGGCAAACCAGTGGAAATATGTGGATTATGACGGCGACCAGCGTCTGGATTTAATCGTCGCCCTCGAAGATTTGACCGACTATGGTTGGGACAATGCCTTTAACAGCGAAGGTCGGTGGACCAAAGGCCCACTTCATGGCTTTATCTATTATATCCGCAATACCGGCACGAATCAAACTCCTGCCTATGACACTCCTGTCCAGCTCAAGGCCGACAATAAAATATTGGATTTATACGGAAGGCCCTCGCCGAACTTCTGCGATTTCGACAACGACGGTGATCTGGACCTGATTTGCGGCGAATTCCTCGACACCCTGACGTATTTCCAGAATGTCGGCACACGGCAGAATCCCGTCTATGCCGCCGGCAGGACACTCGAGCACAACAACCAGCCCATCCGCATGAATCTGGAAATGATCATTCCTGTCGCATTTGACTGGGACAAAGACGGCGATATGGACCTGGTTGTCGGCGATGAAGACGGCCGCGTTGCATGGATTGAAAACACCGGCATAATCAAGGACGCAATCCCGCAGTTGCTTCCCCCGGTCTATTTCCGGCAAAAGGCTCACGAAGTGAAAATTAATGCCCTGGTGACCCCCTTTGGCGTCGATTGGGATGACGATGGCGACGAAGACCTGATTTGCGGCAACACCGCCGGCAATATCGTCTTTCTGGAAAACCTCGACGGCGGCAATCCGCCCAAGTGGGCCGAACCGGCACTGCTTTGCGTGGACAAAGAACCCATACGCATTATGGCCGGTGAAAATGGCTCGATACAAGGCCCCTGCGAGGCCAAATGGGGATACACTACCCCTATCGTCGCCGATTGGGACGGCGATGGTCTCAGGGATGTCGTCATCAATTCCATCTGGGGCAAAATTCAATGGTATAAAAACATCGGAACCCACGGCAAGCCCAAACTCGCCCCGTTGCAGCCCGTCCGGATTCTCTGGCCTAACAAACCGCTTAAGCCCGCATGGAACTGGTGGAACCCGGGTGCCGATGAACTGGTGACCCAGTGGCGGACAACACCCTGTGTCATCGACCTGAACAACGACGGCCTCAATGACCTGGTGATGCTGGACCATGAAGGTTATCTGGCTTTCTTTGAACGCGTCAAAAAAGAAGGGCAATTGTTTGTTCTGCCGGGCAAACGCATCTTCAAGCTCCGCGAAAAGGATAAAACAGACCTGTTCAGACCCAATCCGGGCGTGGCAGGCAAAAGCGGCAGAAGACAATTCTGTTTTGCCGACTGGGACAGAGACGGCAAGCTGGACATCCTGATCGACAGTGTGAATGTCAACTTCCTCAAGAATGTCTCGTCGGCAGAAGATGCATGGGTATTTGAAGACCAGGGCGCGGTGGACCAACGTATTCTGGCCGGCCACTCGACCAAACCCACACTCGTGGACTGGGACAAAAACAATATCCCCGACCTGCTGGTTGGTGCCGAAGACGGTTTTCTCTATTATCTGAAAAATCCCAATGGAATGGGATCTGAATCCGCTAAATAAACAGGACGATATATGCAGACACATTTTACAACCCTGGACTGGACTATACTGATCGGCTACTTCATCGGAACGATGATGATTGGGCTTTATTTCTATCGCAAAAGCCGGACCACCGAAGGCTTTACCGCAGCCGACAGGTCAGTTCCCGGCTGGGCAACGGGATTATCGATTCTTGCCACCTATCTGAGCAGCATCAGCTTTCTCGCACTGCCGGGCAAGGCGTATGCCGCCAACTGGAATCCATTTGTGTTCAGCCTGTCACTGCCGATTACCACCTGGGTCGCAGTCAAATACTTCATGCCCTATTATCGCCGCAGCGGCGATGTTTCGGCTTACTCCAACCTCGAACATCGATTCGGTCCGTGGGCGAGGGTTTATGCCAGCGTCTTTTTCCTGCTGACCCAGCTTGCCCGCATCGGTGCGGTAACGTACCTTATGGCCCTGCCGATGAACGTGCTGTTCGGCTGGGATATCCGCGTCATCATCATCGTGACATCAATCACCGTGATTGGGTATGCCTTTATCGGAGGGATTCTTGCCGTCATCTGGACCGATGCCTTCCAGGCGATTGTGCTGACGGCGGGGGCTGTTATTTGTGCTCTCATTCTCATGTTCGGTACCCAGGGCGGCCCCAGAGAACTGTTCCATATCGCCGCCGAGCACAACAAATTCAGCCTTGGCAGTTTTGGCGGCTCACTGA